>CAYVBN010000748.1:0-11080 GCA_964449645.1 uncultured Hyphomicrobiales bacterium | reverse complement strand
ACCGGCATCGGCCTGAACTATCAGTCGATCGGCTCGGGCGGCGGCATCAAGCAGATCATGGCCAAGACCGTGACGTTCGGGGCCACCGACGCGCCGCTCAAGGGCGCCGATCTCGACAAGAACGGCCTCGTCCAGTTTCCGATGGTGATGGGCGGCATCGTTCCGGTCGTGAACATCCCGGGAATCAAGCCGGGCGATCTCGTCCTCGACGGGCCGACGCTCGCGCGCATCTTCCTCGGCGAACTGAAGACGTGGAACGATCCGGCGATCGCGAAGCTCAATCCGTCGACCAAGCTGCCCGCGCAGGCGATCGCGGTCGTGCACCGCTCCGACGGATCCGGAACGACCTTCAACTTCACCGACTATCTGGCCAAGGTCAGCGCGGACTGGAAGTCGAAGGTGGGCAGCAACACCGCGGTCGAATGGCCGGTCGGGCTCGGCGCCAAGGGCAACGAAGGGGTCGCCAACTACGTGGCCCAGACCAGCGGCTCGATCGGCTATGTCGAGTACGCCTACGCCAAGCAGAACAAGCTCACTCATACCAAGATGACGAACAAGGACGGCAAGGTCGTGGCGCCGACCATCGAGGCGTTCCAGGCGGCGGCCGCGAATGCCGACTGGAATTCCGTGCCGGGCTACGGCGTCATTCTCAGCAATCAGCCGGGCGCCACGTCCTGGCCGATGACCGCCGCGACCTTCATTCTCATCCACAAGCAACCGCAGGATCCGGCCGCCGCGACGGCCGCCCTCAAGTTCTTCGCCTGGGCCTACGCCAAGGGCGACAAGATGGCCGAGGAACTCGACTACGTGCCGATGCCGGCGAACGTCGTCTCGTCCATCGAGAAGATGTGGGCGACGGAAATCAAGGACGCGGGCGGCAAGCCGCTCTACGCGATGGCCAACTAGGCCGCCGAGGTTGGGGAAAGGCGCTCTCGGGCGCCTTTTCCTTTAACGGCGGGCGAAAAGACGACTTGTACCGCGGCCGCAAGGTCGCTTGAGTCGGCCCTCCCGACGAACGGTCGGAGCAGCGGGAGAGCCGGATGGAGCAAGAGGGGAACCGCCCCGTGGTCGACATGGCGTTGCAAGGCGAGGCACTTTCCGAAACCGCGCTGATCACCCGTCGGCGCGCGCTCATGCGCCTGAAGCTCGGCGACATGGGCTTCCGCTATCTCACGCGCATCGCGGCCTTCCTGGTGCTCATCATTCTCGGCGGGGTCATGCTCGCCCTCGCCATCGGCGCATGGCCGGCGCTGCAGACGTTCGGGTTCAATTTTCTCGTCGAAGAGCGTTGGAATCCAGTGACCGAGCATTTCGGCGCGCTCGCGCCGATCTATGGCACGCTCGTCACCTCCTTCATCGCCATGCTGATCGCGGTGCCGGTCGGCCTCCTCATCACGATCTTCCTGACCGAACTGTGCCCGACGTGGCTGCGGCGCCCGATCGGCATCGCCATCGAGCTGCTCGCCGGCATCCCCAGCATCATCTACGGCATCTGGGGCCTGTTCGTTCTCGCGCCGTTTCTGCAGCGAACCCTGCAGCCCGCGCTCATCAGCCTTTTCGGCGACGTGCCGGTGCTCTCCTCGCTGTTCGCCGGGCCGCCCTACGGCATCGGCGTGCTGACCGCTGGACTCGTGCTGGCGATCATGGTTCTGCCGTTCATCACCTCGGTGTCGCGCGACGTGTTCGAGGCCGTCCCGACCGTTCTCCGGGAGGCCGCCTACGGGGTCGGCTGCACCACCTGGGAGGTGGTGCGCCGCATCGTGCTGCCTTATGCGCGCGTCGGCGTGATCGGCGGAGTGATGCTGGGACTCGGCCGCGCGCTCGGCGAGACCATGGCGGTGACCTTCGTCATCGGCAACGCCCACCGGGTGTCCGCTTCCCTGCTCGCGCCCGGAACGACGATCTCGGCCACGATCGCCAACGAGTTCACCGAGGCGGTCGGCGATCTCTATACGTCGGCGCTGATCGCGCTCGGTCTCATCCTCTTCGTCATCACTTTCATCGTGCTCGCCGCCGCCCGCTACATGCTGTCGCGGATCGAGCGTCGCATCGGATGAGCCCATGATCGATCTCTACGCGCGCCGCCGGCACCGCAACCAAATCGTCCTCACCCTGTCGTTCGTCGCGACGCTCACTGGGCTCGGCTGGCTGGTGCTGATCCTCGGCACGTTGCTGTGGGAAGGCCTGAGCGGATTGTCCCTGCAGGTCTTCTCCCAGATGACGCCGCCTCCAGGCGCCAGCGGCGGTCTCCTCAACTCGATCGTGGGCAGCCTGATGCTCACCGGGCTCGCGGTCGCGCTCGGCACGCCGCTCGGCATCCTGGCCGGCACCTACATGGCCGAGTACGGCCGCTACGACCGCATCACGCACGTGGTGCGCTTCATCAACGACATCCTGCTCAGCGCGCCCTCGATCGTCATCGGCCTGTTCGTCTACGAGGTGATGGTGCGGCCGATGGGGCATTTCTCCGGCTACGCCGGTGCAGTGGCGCTCGCCGTGATCGTCGTTCCGGTCGTCGTGCGGACCACCGAGGACGCGCTGGCGCTCGTGCCCCGGGAGCTGCGCGAAGCCGCGACCGCGCTCGGCATGCCGCGCGCCCATGTCATCTCGCGCGTTTCCTACCGGGCCGCGCGGGCCGGAATCATCACCGGCCTCCTGCTCGCCGTCGCGCGCATCAGCGGAGAGACCGCCCCGCTGCTCTTCACCGCGCTCAACAACCAGTTCTTCAGCTTCAATCTCGACGGGCCGATATCGAGCCTGCCCGTCGTCATCTTCCAGTTCGCACTGAGCCCCTACAAGGACTGGCAGAGCCTCGCCTGGACCGGGGCGCTGATCATCACCTTCGCGGTGCTCGCGCTGAGCATCATCGCGCGCGCACTCACCTCGAGGAAATCGTCATGAACGTCTCCGCTCCCGCGCCGTCCGTCTCCCATCCGGCCCCCGGCACCGGTCTTCCGGAGAAGGTCTCGGTTCGCAATCTGCGGTTCTTCTACGGCGAGAGCCGGACGCTTCACGACATCAACGTGGCGCTCTATACGCGGCGCGTCACGGCGTTCATCGGACCTTCGGGTTGCGGCAAGTCGACTCTTCTGCGCACGCTGAACCGGATCTACGATCTTTATCCGAACCAGCGCGCGGAAGGCGAGGTGCTGCTCGACGGCGAGAACATCCTCTCGCCGGACCAGGACCTGAACCTCCTGCGGGCGCGCATCGGCATGGTGTTCCAGAAGCCGACGCCCTTTCCGATGTCCATCTACGAGAACATCGCGTTCGGCATCCGGCTCTACGAGAGCCTGCCGAAATCGGAGCTGGACGCACGCGTCGAATCGGCGCTGCAGCGCGCCGCCCTGTGGGGCGAGGTCAAGGACAAGCTCGGCGCCAACGGCCTCAGTCTCTCGGGCGGGCAGCAGCAGCGGCTGTGCATCGCGCGCACTGTCGCGGTCCGGCCCGAGGTCATTTTGCTCGACGAGCCCTGCTCGGCGCTCGATCCGATCTCGACGGCGAAGATCGAGGAGCTGATCGACGAGCTCAAGGCCGATTACACGATCGCCATCGTCACGCACAACATGCAGCAGGCCGCGCGCGTCTCCGACTACACGGCCTTCATGTATCTCGGTGAACTGGTCGAGTTCGGAAGCACCACCAACATGTTCACGACGCCGCGCGACCGGCGCACCCAGGACTACATCACCGGCCGGTTCGGCTGAGCCGCCGCCGGACGCCCGCATTCATACGAGGACGCAACCGATGACCGACCATACCGCTAAGGCGTTCGATGTCGACCTGCAGGATCTCGCCCGCCTGGTGGCCGAGATGGGCGGGCTTGCCGAAAAGCAGATCGGCGATGCGGTCGACGCGCTCGCCAAGCGCGACACGATTCTGGCACAACGCATCGTCGCGCAGGACGTCAAGATCGACGTGCTGCAGCGGGAGATCGAGGAACGAGTGGTGCTCACCATCGCCCGGCGGCAGCCCATGGCGGTCGACCTGCGCGAGATCGTGGCGGCGCTGCGCGTCTCGAACGACCTCGAGCGCATCGGCGATCTCGGCAAGAACATCGCCAAGCGCGTCATCGCCACCGCCGGCGAGCGCTATCCGCTCAAGATCATGCGCGGCGTCGAGCACATGGCCGATCTCGTCCTGGCGCAGATCAAGGACGTGCTCGATGCCTATGCGCGGCGCGATTCCGCCAAGGCGCTGGCGGTGTGGCGCGGCGACGAAGAGATCGACGCCGTCAACAATTCCCTGTTTCGCGAGCTCCTGACCTACATGATGGAGGACCCGCGCAACATCACGTTCTGCATTCATCTCCTGTTCTGCGCCAAGAATATCGAGCGCATGGGCGACCATGCCACCAACATCGCCGAGACGGTGCACTACATGGTGGAAGGCTACCCGCTCGTGGACGAACGGCCCAAGGGCGACACGACCAGCCTGACCACCGTCCCGTTCGACAGTTGAGACTGAGGCCCGGATGACCGCACGAATCCTGATCGTCGAGGACGAGGAGCCCCTCACGCTGCTGCTGCGCTACAACCTGGAAGCGGAAGGCTACCGGGTGGAATCGGTGGCGCGCGGCGACGAGGCCGACCTGCGGCTGCGCGAGGATCCGCCCGATCTCGCCGTGATCGACTGGATGCTGCCGGCCCTTTCGGGGATCGAGTTGATCCGGCGGCTGCGCACACGTGAGGAGACGCAGCGCCTGCCCGTCGTCATGCTCACGGCGCGCGGCGAGGAAGGCGAGCGTGTGCGCGGGCTCTCGACCGGCGCCGACGATTACATCGTCAAGCCGTTCTCGGTTCCCGAGCTCCTCGCCCGCATTCGCGCGCTGCTGCGCCGGGCCCGTCCGGAACAAGTTGCCAGCGTGCTCACCGCCGGCGACGTCGAGCTCGACCGCGAGAAGAAACGCGTGTCACGCGCGGGCCGCCCGATCGACCTCGGCCCGACGGAATTCCGGCTGCTCGAATTCCTGATGCAGAGCCCCGGCCGCGTCTTCTCGCGCGAGCAATTGCTCGACCGTGTCTGGGGACGCGACGTCTATGTCGACGAGCGCACCGTCGACGTGCATGTCGGACGCCTGCGCAAGGCGCTCAATCGCGGCCGCGAGACCGATCCGATCCGCACGGTGCGCGGCGCCGGCTATTCGCTGGACGAACGCTTCGGCAAGAACACCTAATCGGATCCAATCCGCCCGGCGCAGCGCGCATCGCGAGCGAATTGGCCGCCCACCTGGGGCGCGGCGAGCTTTCCGCGCGCCGAAATCAGACCCATTCTTCGAGATTGGCCGCAGGACGTCTTGCGACGAAGCGGACATCGATGGCGTTGTCCGGAAACCCGCATCCACTTTCCGGGATCGTGCTGAGAGCGTCATCCGCAAAAGCGGAAACCGGCTTTGCGTCAGATCGCGCCCTCACTCTGTGAGCTGGCGCATGATCTTTTCGGCGAACCGCCTCCGCTTCGCCCGGTCATGCGCTACCCGCGCGCCAGCCGCTTGTCGCGCCGGCGATCCGCCACCGGTTGATAGGCGATGCGCGAGTGGTAGGAGCAGTACGGCAGGCCGTCGATCGACTTGCCGCCGCAGAAGAAGAACTCCGCCGTGCCGGGGTCGCCGATCGGCCAATGGCATTTGCCCTCGGTGAGTTCGAGGATCGAGCAGCGCTGGCCGATCGGGATGATGTTCTCGATCAGTTCCGGTTCCGGCTCGACCTCGTAGTCGGGCGCGAGATGCGCCGCGAGCGCCGTGTTGCCGCGAACGGCCGGGCGCGACACGCGCAGCATGTGCGAGTGGGTGCGCGGCTTGCGCGGGCGCGGAGCGGAGGAGGACGGGCTCTTCGCCCGGCCGGATAGTCCGAGCCGATGGACTTTGCCGATCACCGCGTTGCGGGTAATGCCGCCGAGCTCCGCGGCGATCTGGCTCGCCGAAAGGCCGTCGGTCCAGAGCTTTTTGAGAAGCTCCACCCGCTCGTCAGTCCAATTCATGAGGTCTCTCCTCTTCGGCCGCATCCTCGACGGAGAAGGGGGCTTGACGGAATCCGCCCTCTTCGTCGGACCGCCACATGGCCGCCCGACGTACGCTCGACTGGAGGAACTCAGATAACTGCCCGCCGCACGATATGTCGTACTCGACGGAAAAAACGCTACAATATGCCGAAACTCCGGTGCAAGGCGCACCCCGGCCGATTCCACATGTTCGTACGCCGACGGCACCCGAGGGGACCGCAACGTGGCGGGGCGGCAACAACCGGGCGCATGATCCGGCAAAACCGAGGCGGTTCGCCGAAAACCACCCTGCGCTTCATCTAAAGCGGGAGCGCGACCTTGCGCGAAACCGGCCTCCCCCGTCACGGATCCCGCCCCAGGGTCGTGTTGACACCACAGGCCCCCACCGTAAAATGGGTTTGTGCCGCCCGGCGAGGCGGCACATTTTATTTCGAGCACCGGCTGCCGAACAGGCGAACCGCCCCGTGACGTCGCACCTCCTGCCGACCTATGCGCGCGCCGACCTTGCCTTCGAGCGGGGTGAAGGCGCCTGGCTCATTGGAACCGACGGCGAGCGCTATCTCGATTTCGCCGGCGGCGTGGCGGTGAACGCGCTGGGGCATGCGCACCCGCGCCTCGTCGCCGCGCTCGCCGAGCAGGGCGCCAAGGTCTGGCACGTCTCCAACCTGTACCGTATCCCGGAGGCGGAGCGGCTCGCCGATCGCCTGTGCGCGGCGACCTTCGCGGACCGGGTCTTCTTCTGCAATTCCGGCGCGGAGGCGATGGAGTGCACCATCAAGGTGGCACGCAAGTACCATAGCGCCATCGGCCAGGGCGAACGCTTCCGCATCATCACCTTCGAGGGCGCTTTCCATGGCCGGACGCTCGCCACGCTCGCGGCGGGCGGCCAGAAGAAATACCTCGAAGGCTTCGGTCCGCCGGTCGAAGGCTTCGACCAGGTGCCGTTCGGCGATATCGAGGCGGTCAAACGCGCAATCGGACCGCAGACGGCCGCGATCCTGGTCGAGCCGATCCAGGGCGAGGGCGGCGTGCGCGTCGCCCCGCCGGGCTTTCTCAGGAGCCTGCGGCAACTGTGCGATCAGCACGGGCTGCTGTTGCTGCTGGACGAGGTGCAGACCGGAATGGGACGCACCGGCTACCTCTTCGCCCATCAACACGCCGGCATCACGCCCGACGTCATGGCGGTCGCCAAGGCGCTGGGCGGCGGATTTCCGGTCGGGGCGTGCCTGGCGACCGAAGAGGCCGCCAAGGGCATGACGGCCGGCACGCACGGCTCGACCTTCGGGGGCAATCCGCTGGCGATGGCCATCGGCAACACCGTGCTCGACATCATGCTGGCGCCCGGCTTCCTCGACAACGTCCGTCGGCTCGCGCTGCTCTTCAAGCAGCGGCTCGCCGAGATCAAGGACCGGCATCCGAACGTCATCACGGAGGTGCGCGGCGAGGGACTGCTGCTCGGACTGCGGGCCGCCGTCCCGAGCGGACAGCTCGTCGACGAACTGCGGGCCGAAAAGCTTCTCACCGTCGCGGCGGGAGACAACGTCGTGCGGCTCCTGCCGCCGCTGATCGTCAGCGAGACCGAAGTCGCCGACGCCATCGGCCGGATCGATCGCGCCGCCACGCGCATCGAAGAGACGCTCGCGCGCGCACCGAAGGTAAAGGGGGCCGCCGAGTGAGCGCCAATTCCATTCGCCATTTCCTCGACCTCGTCGACATCTCCAAGCAGGACCTGCGCGGGATGATCGAGGCGAGCCGCGCCATGAAGCGCCGGCGCAAGGAGCACGCACCGGCTGACCAGCCGCTCGCCGGCAAGATGCTGGCGATGATCTTCGACCGCCCGTCGACGCGCACGCGCGTGTCCTTCGATGTCGCCATGCGCCAGCTCGGCGGCGACA
Organism: uncultured Hyphomicrobiales bacterium; assembly: GCA_964449645.1. Classification (GTDB taxonomy): domain Bacteria; phylum Pseudomonadota; class Alphaproteobacteria; order Rhizobiales; family Xanthobacteraceae; genus CAYVBN01. Next base: position 3,185 of record CAYVBN010000748.1, on the reverse strand, counting down.
CCATGATGCTCACGGGCCAGGAAATGCAGCTCGGGCGCGGCGAGACGATCGCCGACACGGCGCGTGTCCTCTCGCGCTATGTCGACGTCATCATGATCCGCACGCTCGACCACGAGGCGCTGGCCGAGCTCGCGCAGAATGCGAACGTGCCGGTCATCAACGGCCTCACCCGGCGGTCGCATCCCTGCCAGGTGCTCGCCGACGTCATGACCTTCGAGGAGCATCGCGGCCCCATCCGCGGCCGCACCGTGGCCTGGACCGGAGACGCCAACAACGTGCTGGCGTCGTGGATGCACGCCGCCGATCGTTTCGATTTCCAGCTCCGGATCGCGACGCCGGCCGAGCTCGCGCCCAAGAAATGGCTCATTGATTGGGTCAAAGCATCCGGCGCCGAGATCCGCGTCGGCCACGACCCCGAGGAGGCGGTCGCGGGTGCCGATTGCGTCGTCACCGATACCTGGGTGTCGATGGGCGACAAGGACGGCGTGCGGCGGCACAACCTGCTCAAGCCCTTCCAGGTCGATGCGCGGCTGATGGCGAAGGCGAAGCCGGACGCTCTGTTCATGCACTGCCTCCCCGCCCATCGCGGCGAGGAGGTCACCGACGAGGTCATCGACGGCCCGAACTCGGTGGTATTCGACGAAGCGGAGAACCGCCTGCATGCCCAGAAGGGCATTCTCGCCTGGTGCCTCCACGTGGATGGGTGATGATCGACATCGAGGTCCCCAGTCGAACGCCGGCGGACTCTTCGGCCGACGACTCGATCCTGCCGTTCGAGGTCGCGACCCTCGATCTGCGCGGGCGCGTCGTCCGGCTCGGCCCGGCGGTGGACGACATCCTCACGCGCCACGATTATCCGCCGCCCGTCGCCAAGCTGCTCGGGGAGGCGGTCGTCCTCACCGCCCTGCTCGGCTCCTCGCTCAAGTCGGTCGGCCGGTTCATTCTGCAGACGCAGACGGACGGCCCGGTCCGCATGCTGGTCGTCGACTTCACCAGTCCCGGGAAGCTGCGTGCCTGCGCCCGCTACGATGAAGCCCGCGTGGTCGAAGCGGTCGCGGCCGGCACCGCCTCGGCCAAGGACCTGCTCGGCAACGGGCATCTCGCGATGACGATCGACCAGGGCCCGGACATGAGCCGGTATCAGGGCCTCGTGGCGCTCGAACGGCATGATCTCGAAGAGGCCGCGCACGAGTATTTCCTTCGCTCCGAGCAGATCCCGACCCGCGTGCGCCTTGCGGTCGCCGAGGAGCTGACGTCGGGGGCCGCCGGCCCGCGACATCACTGGCGCGGCGGCGGCATGCTGCTGCAGTTCCTGCCGAAGAAGGCCGAACGTATGCGCGGTCCCGATCTCGATCCGGGCGACGCGCCCGAAGGCACCGCACCGCACATCGTGCCGCAGGACGAAGCCTGGGTCGAAGGACAGTCCTTGATCGCGACGGTGGACGACATCGAGCTGATCGACCCCGCCGTGTCGAGCGAGCGGCTGCTCTACCGGCTGTTCCACGAGCACGGCGTGCGCGTCTTCCGCAGCGCCGACGTGCGCGCCGAGTGCTCATGCTCGCGCGAGGGGGTGGCGAAGATGCTGGCGCGCTTCTCGCAGGACGACCGCGACCACATGGTCGAGAACGGCGTCATTTCGGTCACCTGCGAGTTCTGCAGCACCACTTACGCGTTCGAGCCCGCGGAGGTCGGCGCCGAACGCTGATCGGTTCAGTTGATGGTCCGGTTCCGTTCCTGACTGTCGAGCGAAAAGGTGGGAATTTCGATCTCGAACCGTTCACCCGTGGCGGTCACCATGCTGTAGGTGCCGGTCATGAAGCCGGAAGACATCGAGAGGGGAACCCCGCTGGTGTATTCGAAGGAGCCGCCGGGCTCGATCAACGGCTCTTCCCCGACCACGCCGGCGCCGTGAACCTCCTGGACGCGGCCGAGAGCGTCGGTGATGCGCCAATGCCGCATCTTGAGCTGGACGGCCTCGTCGCTGCGGTTCGTGATCTCGATGGTGTAGGCCCAGAAGTAGTAGTTCTTCTCGGCCGAGGAACGTTCGGGCAGGAAGCGCGGCTTCACCGTGACCTCGATGTTGCGGGTGACGGCGCGGTACATGGAAATCCTCGATCGGTGTCCGGGACGGGTCGTTCGTAATGAACAGTGTTCGGACGGTGCGCGCAACGGTTCTCGAATGATGCGTTTTCTTCCTGCTTTTCTGCCCGTGACCGTCAAGGCCAAGCCGGCGCCGCCGGCCGTGGCCCCGCAGGTCGCCGCAAAACCCGGCGGCCGCGACCTGCGGCTCGATCTGTTCCGCGGGCTCGCGCTGTGGCTGATCTTTCTCGACCACATCCCCTCGAACGTCGTGAGCTGGGTGACGATCCGCAATTACGGCTTCAGCGACGCCACCGAGATCTTCGTGTTCATCTCCGGCTACACCGCTGCGTTCGTCTACGGGCGCGCGATGCGCGAGCGCGGATTCGTCGTCGGCGCCGCGCGCATCCTCAAGCGCGCGTGGCAGGTCTACGTGGCGCACATATTTCTGTTCGTCATCTACATGGCCGAGATCGCCTACGTCTCCACCAGCTCCGACAACCCGCTCTATGCCGAAGAGATGGGAATCTTCGATTTCCTGCGGCAGCCGGACGTGACGCTGATCCAGGCGCTCCTGCTCAAGTTCAAGCCCGCCAACATGGACGTGCTGCCGCTCTACATCGCGCTGCTCGCCGCCTTTCCGCCGTTCGTCTGGATGCTGTTGCGCGCGCCGACATTCGCGCTCGCCGGCTCGGTCGCCATCTACATGCTGACCTGGGAGTTCGACTGGAATTTTCCCGCCTATCCGAGCGGCGTGTGGGCGTTCAACCCGCTCGCCTGGCAACTGCTGTTTGGGTTCGGGGCCTGGTGCGGCCTGGGCGGCGCCGAGAAGATCGGCCGCCTCATCCGCTCGCCCTACGTGCTCGCGGCCGCGGCCGCTTATCTGTTGTTCTCTTTCGCCATCGTGATGACCTGGTACTTCCCGCGCTACGCCCATTTCGTGCCGCAGTGGCTGGCCGATTGGATGTACCCGATCGACAAGACCAACCTCGACGTGTTGCGCTTCGTGCATTTCCTCGCGCTCGCGGCGCTCACCGTCGCCTTCGTGGCGCCCGAGTGGCCGGGACTTAAGAATCCGTTGTTCCGGCCCGCCATTCTGTGCGGCC
>CAYVBN010000747.1:0-2886 GCA_964449645.1 uncultured Hyphomicrobiales bacterium | reverse complement strand
CAGCTCGACCGCCGTGATGATCTCGTCGTGGCGCAGATTACTGTCGATCTGCGGCGTGTCGCCCGGCAACCGGTGAAAATCCGCGAACGCCATGCTCCGCTCGCCATCCGGGCCGGTCGCCATGACGCGCGCTTCCAAGGCGGCGAGCGCCACGCACATGTCGGACGGATGGGTGGCAATGCAATGCTCGCTCGTGCCGAGGATCGCGTGCATGCGGTTGATGCCGCCGATCGCCGAACAGCCGCTGCCAGGCTCGCGTTTGTTGCACGGCGTGGTCGTGTCGTAGAAATAGACGCAGCGCGTCCGCTGCAGCAGGTTGCCGCCGGTCGACGCCATGTTGCGCAAGTGCTGCGAAGCGCCGGCGAGGATCGCGCTGGCGAGCAAGGGATAGCGCGCCTCGACCTGCGGGTGATAGGCAAGATCGCTGTTGGGCACGAGCGCGCCGATGCGCAGGCCGCCGTCGCGCGTCTCCTCGACGCGGTTGAGCGGTAGATGCGTGATGTCGATCAGCCGCGACGGCCGCGCGACGTTTTCCTTCATCAGGTCGATCAGATTGGTGCCTCCGGCGATGAACTTGGGCGGCGGATCGGCTGCGATGCGGCGCACGGCGTCGCCGACGTCGCTCGCGCGGGCATATTCGAAATTGTTCATCGCCCGGCCTCCCGCGCCTGCCCAGCCTTGCCGAACATGACCTCCTCGATCGCGGCAACGATGTTCGGATAGGCGCCACAGCGGCAGATGTTGCCGCTCATCAGCTCACGAATCTCGTTGGCGTTGTGCGCCCTGCCCTCGGCCATCAGCCCGACGGCGGAACAGATCTGGCCGGGCGTGCAATAGCCGCACTGGAAGGCATCGTGCTCGATGAAGGCCTGCTGCAGCGGATGCAGCGCATCCCCCTGCGCCAGGCCTTCGATGGTGGTCACCTGCGCGCCATCGAGCATCACCGTCAGCGTCAGGCACGAGTTGATTCTCCGGCCGTTGACCAGAACCGTGCAGGCGCCGCATTGGCCGTGGTCGCAACCCTTCTTGGTTCCGGTCAGATCGAGATGGAGGCGCAGCGCGTCCAGCAACGTGGTCCATGGCGCAACGGTCAATGTGTGCTCGACGCCATTTACCTGAAGCGACACCGCCATCTTCGCGGGCCGTGGAAATCTTTCAGCCGGCTTGCGGGCCGCCGAGGATGTGTGAGCCATTGAGGACCTCCATGGAGGGGTTCGCCGCGAAATGGAGGCGGAATTCGCCCATCTGAAACCCGGTGTTCGTCCGGGGTTGATATTAGGGGCGTCGCGCGGTGTCCCTTCCGGACCACGCAACCAGCGTGCCCCGGCACCTTTGGTGCCGAGACACTTTGCACAGGACGATATCCAAGGTGTCGTGCGACTCGCGCCGTTCTTCACGGCAGAGCGACAACGACGCAGTTCGTAAACTTGTTCCAATGAGAGACCCGGGACGGAGGCCGCTGCCTGAGCCCCCGAATCCCGCGCCTGGCGCGCACCCGCCACGGGCGACACGCTTTGCTCAGCCTGTTGCCCGGCCAGCCTTGTGAAACCGGGAAAACCGTGACTAGAAACGCGTTTGTGAGTTGGCGCGGGCGGTAAAGTTCCGGCAGCATAGCCCGCCGTTATTGTGCAGCGCAGCAATCCGGTCCCGGACGGTGGTGGCCGGTATCATGCGCACGGCGCCGGGCCGGCTTCGTGACCGAGGAGAATCCGCCGAATGATTGCCCTCGTCCGCATTGCGCTCCGCCGCCCTTATACGTTCGTGGTGCTTGCGCTGCTGCTGCTGATCATCGGTCCACTCGCGGCGCTGCGCACGCCGGTCGACATTTTCCCGGATATCAGGATCCCGGTCATCGCGGCGATCTGGCAGTACACCGGATTGCAGCCAGACCAAGTCTCCGGGCGCATGGTCACACAGTTCCAGCGCGCGCTCACGACTACCGTCAACGACATCGAGCACATGGAGGCCACCTCCTATACCGGGCTCGGCATCGTCAAGGTGTTCTTCCAGCCGGGCGTCGACATCCGCATGGCGAACGCCCAGGTCACGGCGATCTCGCAGACGCTGCTCAAGCAGATGCCGCCCGGCACCAACCCGCCGCTGATCCTCAACTACAACGCGTCGACCGTGCCGATCATCCAGCTTGCGCTGTCGGGCCAGGGACTGTCGGAGCAGACGCTTGCCGATACCGGCCTCAATGTCGTGCGCACGCCGCTCGTCACCGTGCCGGGCGTCGCGATTCCCTATCCGTACGGCGGGAAAGCGCGGCAGGTCCAGATCGATCTCGACCCGACCGCGATGCAGGCGCGTGGCCTCTCCGGGCAGGACGTCGCCAACGCGCTCGCCAACCAGAATCTGCTGACGCCGGTCGGGACGCAGAAGATCGGCACCTTCGAGTACACGATCCAGCTCAACAATGCGCCGTCGGCGCTCACGGACCTCGCGAACCTGCCGATCAAGAGCGTCAACGGCGCGATGGTCTACGTCCACGACGTCGCCCACGTGCGCGACGGCAATCCGCCGCAAACCAACATCGTGCACGTCGACGGCAATCGCTCCGTGCTGATGCAGGTGCTCAAGAACGGCTCGGTGTCGACATTGGCGATCATCGCCGGCGTCAAGCAGAAGGTCGAGGAGCTCAAGGCGATCCTGCCGAGCGGGCTCAAGATCGCCTTCATCGGCGATCAGTCGCTGTTCGTCAGCGGGGCGGTGAACGGCGTCATCCGCGAGGGTGTCATCGCGGCGGCGCTCACCAGCCTCATGATCCTGATCTTCCTCGGAAGCTGGCGCTCGACGCTCATCATCGCGACCTCCATCCCGCTCTCGGTGCTCGGCTCGATCACGGTGCTGTCCGCGCTCGGCGAGACGCTCAACATCATGACCCTG
>CAYVBN010000746.1:0-4334 GCA_964449645.1 uncultured Hyphomicrobiales bacterium | reverse complement strand
GGCATCGGCGGCGCGGCCGCCTCGGTGGCCTCCTGCGACGGCTCGGCGCGGCTGTTCCGCGTCCTGCGTCACTCTCTGATCTGCCTTGGTCCGGATCGGGAATTCCCGTCCGCACGCCCGGCAAAGAAGGACAAGCCTCTTCGGTGCATCGGCATTGCCGCCGATATTCCAAAAAAGCCCGTTCCGTCGTTGCTTTAAGCCGCGTCGCCCGGGGAGATCGGGCTGCGCCGGTTTCCGCCTCCGGCTGCCGGTCGCGGGAGCAAGGAGGAGACATCTCTGAAGAGACATCTCACCTTGGCGGCTGTCCGGCCTCTTGTCCGGATGCCCACCGACCGACACACGGCCACAGGCACGTGCGAAATTGGGCATCAGAAAAATAAGTCACAGACATCATGCGCGCACCAATTTCGCGCGCGACGCCGAGGCCGCAGCGGCTGTCAGCGCACCAGCACGTTGCGGAACTGCCAGGGATCGGCGGGATCGCTGTCCTCGGGAAAGAGGCCCGGACGGTTGGTAAGCGGCGTCCAGTCGGTGTAATAGCCGTTGACCGGACCGAGATAGGGCCGCTGCACCTCGAGGCAGCGGCGGAAATCCAGCTCGTCCGCCTCGACGATGCCGGCTTGCGGATTCTCCAGCATCCACACGATGCCGGCGAGCACCGCGGAGGTCACCTGCAGGCCGGTCGCGTTCTGGTAAGGCGCGAGCAGCCGCGTCTCCTCGATGGACAGCTGCGAACCGTACCAATAGGCGTTCTTGGCATGGCCGTAGAGCAGCACGCCCAGCTCGTCGATGCCGTCGACGATGTCGTGCTCGTCGAGGATGCGCCACTCCTTCTGCATCTCCCACTGGTGGCCGGCGATCTCGTGCAGCGACAGCACGGCGTCGTCGCACGGGTGATAGGCGTAATGGCAGGTCGGCCGGTACACGACCTTATCGCCCTCGCGCAGGGTGAAGAAATCGGCGATCGAGATCGACTCGTTGTGCGTGATCAGAAAAGCATGCTGCGAGCCCGCGGTCGGGGTCCACGAACGCACGCGCGTGCCGGCGCCCGGCCGCGTCAGATAGATCGCCGCCCCGCAGCCGAATGTATGCCGCTCGCCTTCGGACGGGAGCGCCTTCTCGTGCGTGCCCCAGCCGAGTTCCGCAGGCTGCATGCCCTCGGCCACGAATCCCTCGACCGACCAGGTGTTGACGAAGACGCCGCGCGGCTTGGGATCGCGCGCGCGCTGCGTGTCGCGCTCGGCAATGTGGATGCCCTTGACGCCGAGCCGCTGCATCAGGCGCGCCCAGTCCTCGCGGCTCTTGGGCTCGGCGACCTTCACGCCGGTGTCGCGCGCGATGTCGAGCAGCGCCTGCTTGACGAACCACGACACCATGCCGGGGTTGGCGCCGCAGCAGTTCACCGCCGTGATCCCGCCCGGCCGCCGCCGGCGCAGGTCGAGCACGCCCTCGCGCAGGGCGTAATTCGAGCGCTCGGAAATCGAGCGGCTGGTGTCGGTGTAGAGACCCGGCCAGGGCTCGGCCACGGTGTCGATGTAGAAGGCGTCGATGTCCTTGGCGAAGGCCATCATGTCGACCGACGAGACATCGACCGACAGATTGACGATGAGACCGCGCTCGGGCCCCGTGGTGAGCAGCGGGGTGAGAACGTCGCGATAGTTCTCGCGCGTCAACGCGAGGTGCAGGAACTTGATGCCGCGCTCGTCGAGCAGCGCCCGGTCACGGTCGTCCGGCGCGATAACGACGAATTTGGCCGCGTCGAACTCGATGTGGCGCTCGAGCAGCGGCAGCGCGCCCTTGCCGATGGAGCCGAAGCCCACCATGACGATCGGCCCGCGGAAACGGGCATGCACGGGCCAGATGCTCATCGCTTGCTACTCCGGAATTCGTTGGAAAAGGCCGAGGCGAATGGCGGCACGATCGGCCGCCACCGCCATGGCCAATATGGCTGAAGATTTCAAGCTGCCCGCGGCAGCCGGACGTCGAATCCGCCCCGCACGGCAGCCGGACGCCGCGGTGCGCGCGCCAGCCGGCCGGTCGGCCGGACAGCACCGTGCAGGCCGGCGAGCGCCCCGGGCACGAGTTCCCGGGCGAGCAACCGCTCGGCCTCGCAAGGCCCGGGCAGCCGCAGCCCAGCCGTCTCGCCGGACGAGAAGCCGAACCGCCCGTAATAGGGCGCGTCGCCCACGAGTAGCACGCCGGTGTGGCCGGCCTGCCGGGCATGATCGAGCGCGTGGCGCATCAGCGCGCTGCCGATGCCGCGGTTGCGCGCTTCCGGCGCGACCGCGAGCGGGCCGAGCAACAAGGCGGGCCGTCCGCCGGCCGAGATCTCCCAGAGGCGCACGGTGCCGACGAGGCGGCCGGCCTCGGTCGCCACAAAGGACAGGCCGGGCGCCGGCAGACGGCCGTCACGCAGGCGCTGCGAGGTCTTGAGCAGGCGGTCGGCCCCGAAAGCCGCGTCGAGCAGCGCCTCACGCGCAGCGACATCGGCGGGGCGTTCGCGACGAATGTGGATCATGGCCGTATCTTTCCCACCCGACGAACGGGGATCGATTTTCCGAGCTTCATGGAGGGGAGCCGGCGCACCGGCTCCCGCGATGTGTCCTGCGCGGCCGGACAGGCGCGCGCCGATGCGGCGCGCGCCGTCTGCGCGGCGGTCGTCAGATGTGGTAGGTCTTCAGCGGCGCGAAACCGTTGAAGGCCACCGAGGAGTAGGTCGCCGTGTAGGCGCCGGTGCCTTCGATCAGGAGCTTGTCGCCGATCGAGAGACTGACCGGCAGCGGGTACGGCTCCTTCTCGTACAGCACGTCGACCGAGTCGCAGGTCGGCCCGGCGAGCACGCAGGGCGCGACCGCTTCCCCGTCGCGCGGCGTGCGGATCGGGTAGCGGATCGACTCGTCGATCGTCTCGGCGAGGCCGCCGAACTTGCCGATGTCGAGATAGACCCAGCGCACCGGATCGTCCTCGCTCTTCCGCGAGACGAGCACGACCTCGGTCTCGATCACGCCGGCGTTGCCGACCATGCCGCGGCCCGGCTCGATGATGGTCTCCGGGATGGCGTTGCCGAAGTGCTTGCGCAGCCCCTGGAAGATGGCGTTGCCGTACATCTTCACGGTCGGCACCTTCTTCAGGTAGCGGGTCGGAAACCCGCCGCCGAGATTGACCATCGTGAGCTGGATGCCGCGCTCTCCGCACTCGCGGAAGATGGCGGCCGCTGACGCGAGCGCACGGTCCCAGGCGCCGACGCTGCGCTGCTGCGAGCCGACGTGGAACGACACCCCGTGCGCGACGAGGCCGAGCCGGTGGGCGTGCTCGAGCACGTCCGCGGCCATCGACGGCTCGCAGCCGAACTTGCGCGACAGCGGCCATTCGGCCCCCGCCCCGTCGGAGAGGATGCGGCAGAACACGCGCGCGCCGGGCGCCGCCCGGGCGACCTTCTCGACCTCGGCCTGGCAATCGACTGCGAAGAGCGTGACGCCGAGCGCATGCGCACGGGCGATGTCGCGCTCCTTCTTGATCGTGTTGCCATAGGAGATGCGGTCCGCCGTCGCGCCCGCCGCCAGCACCATCTCGATCTCGGCGACCGAGGCGGTGTCGAACGAGGAACCGAGCGAGGCGAGCAGGCTCAACACCTCCGGCGCCGGGTTGGCCTTCACGGCGTAGAATATGCGCGTGTCCGGCAACGCCTTGGCGAAGGCGAGATAGTTGTCGCGAACGACCTCGAGGTCGACGACGAGGCACGGACCGTCCTCGCGTCGCTGGCGCAGGAATTCACGGATGCGCATGGTCATGGGTCTATCCCCACGGCTCAAGGGGCGGCGAACGCCCGACGTGATGCGGGTCTGGAGTTCGCGCCGGCACGCGATGGGGACGTGCCGATCGACGAGGGCTCTAGACCCGACCGTGCTGCCTTGGATTGGAAAGGGGATCTCCCCGATCCGCACGCCCGGCAATGATGAACAAGCCTCTTCGGTGACCCGAGCCGGTGGGTGGAGAACCGGCAGAGACCAAAAAAGCCCGCTCCGTCGTTGCTTTAAGCCGCGTCCCCCGTGGAGAACGGAGTACGCCGGTTTCGCCTCCGGCTGTCGATCGCGGTGCTAAGGAAGGAGATCTCTTCCTCAGGCGGCTGTCCGGCCTCTTGTCCGGATGCCCACCGACCGACACACGGCCACAGGCACGTGCGAAATTGGGCAAATCCGCAAATAGGGGAGTCGAACCGCACATGCAAGCACTATGTGCGCGCGCGTCGCGATTTCGTGACGGAAGGAACGAGATTTCGTTATGGAAGAATGAAAGAAGACACGCCGTCGGCGCGTCGCGCGTTCAGCTCGACG
>CAYVBN010000745.1:0-5593 GCA_964449645.1 uncultured Hyphomicrobiales bacterium | reverse complement strand
GGCGGTCGACGAAGCGCTCGGTGAGGCGCTCGTGCAGCGCGTCGGACAGCTTGTCCTCGACCGCTCGGGTGACGCCTTGCCAATGTTCCGGATCGGAGAGCCAGTCGGGACGGTTCGCCGCAAAGGTCCAGGTCCTGATGTGCGCGATGCGTGTCGACAGAGTGTCGATGCCGCCGTCGGTGCGATCCGCCTGCGCCACCTGACGGGCGAACCAATCGGTCGCGATCTTACCCTCGCGCATGAGAAAACCATAGAGGGTCACGATGAGTTCCGCGTGGGCGGCGGGCGAGATCTTGCGATAATCGGGAACCTGGCAGACGTCCCACAACCGTTCCACGGCCGCACTCGTCGTCGCCACGTCGCGCACGCTCTGCTCGCGCGATGCGTGCTCCAGGACCAGGATGTCTTCGGCAATCGGTGCGCGGGTGAGTCCCGGCTCGTTCGGCACGGTCGCGAGCGAGGCGGCAAGCGCGCCGAGCGAGGAGAAGTCGAGCGCACTGTTGCGCCACTGCAACACGCGCACGGAATCGAACGCGTGGCTCTCGAGCGCCTGCACCAGCTCGGGCTCGAACGGCGGACAGCGCCCGGTCGTTCCGAATGTCCCGTCGTGCATGGCGCGGCCGGCGCGGCCGGCGATCTGTGCGAACTCCGCCGGATTGAGCCGGCGGAACTGATAGCCGTCGAACTTGCGGTCCGACGCGAAGGCGACGTGATCGACGTCGAGATTGAGCCCCATCCCGATCGCGTCGGTCGCCACCAGGTAATCGACGTCGCCCGACTGGTAGAGCGCGACCTGCGCGTTGCGCGTGCGCGGACTGAGCGCGCCGAGCACCACCGCGGCGCCGCCGCGCTGACGGCGGATCAGTTCGGCGATGGCATAGACCTCCTCCGCCGAGAAGGCGACGATCGCGGTGCGCCGCGGCTGGCGCGTGAGTTTCTTCTCGCCCGCGAAGGTGAGTTGCGACAGACGCGGCCGGCTCAGCACGTTGGCGCCCGGCAACAGGCGCTCGATCATCGGGCGGACGGTGGCGGCGCCGAGCACCAGCGTCTCCTCGCGCCCGCGACGGTTGAGCATCCGGTCGGTGAACACATGGCCGCGATCGAGATCCGCGCCGAGCTGCACCTCGTCGACCGCGAGAAAGGCCACGTCGATGTCCCGCGGCATGGCCTCGACGGTCGAGACCCAGTCGCGCGGATTGGGCGGCTTGATCTTCTCTTCGCCGGTGATCAGCGCGACCGCGTCCTCGCCGGCGCGCGCCGCGACCTTGTTGTAGACCTCGCGCGCCAGAAGCCGCAGCGGCAAGCCGATCATGCCCGAGGAGTGCGCGAGCATGCGCTCGATCGCCAGGTGCGTCTTGCCCGTGTTGGTCGGCCCGAGCACCGCGGTGACGCCGGCGCCGCGCGCACGGCTCTCGCGATTTACGGGCGAAGCGAAGGAAAGCGCCATCGATGATCCCGGCGGGACGAAACAGGTCCGCGGAGCCCTGCCACAGGCGGCCCCTGTACCACAATGCGACGGCGCGCGCGCCGTGTCCGCTTCGGCATTAATGGAACGGAACGGGTCCTGAACGAATCGCGGCCGAATCGCTGACTCGCCATCAATCGAGATTCGTTCTCCCCGACATATAGGGCGATGTTGCCGTAGCACCACAAGATTTGTGAGGCACTTTTCGGCATTCCCCAGTCCTTTTCGGAAAAGAATTAATCCGGCGCGATGGCGGGCCGGCGGCCGCCCGCCCGACGGCTGCGACGGATTCACTGCGGCGTCCTCACCGCGACATTTTCACTGCGACGTCTTTTTACTGCGACGTCATCACTGCGATTTGGCGCTCGTCGCCCGCCGCGGCTGCGCGCTCGTGACGAACTGGTTCGCCTGCAGCAACGCCAGGCCGAGCGGCGTCGGGATCGAGACGCGGAACGGCACGAGCACGCGCGTGCCGGCGACCGGCGCCAGCCAGACTTCCATGTCGCGCAGCTCGGTCAGGTACTTGATCGCCGGCCGTTCGGGGATGTGGCCGGCGAGCGGCGAGAAATACACGGCGCACACCACGACCGGTCCCTCGTAGCCCTTCTCGGCCTTCACCTTGTCCATGCGCTTGTAGGAGAATTGCAGATTGTAGCGCATGCGCCCGTCGAAAATCGGCAGGGTGCGGTGGCAGGCCTCGGGGCCGAGCGGATCGCCGGTGCCGGCGACGCGCACGAGCGCAGCGGTCATCGGATCGGTGACGCCGCGCTGATGGGCTTCGGTCAGCGGCACGCGGTCGGGATGCGGTGTCGTGGGCGGATCGACCTCGAGCTCCTTGACGGTCCCGCCATTGAGGTGAATGCGGATCTCCTCGGTCTTCTTGTCGGCCGTGACCGTCGCCGCGTAGCTTGACGGAATGAGGCCGCTGCCGTTGATGCGGCCGCGCGAGGCGCCGGCCCCCTCGCCGCTGGCGAAGACCCGCAAGAGCCCGGTGGTCGCGCCGCTTGCCGCCGCGGTGTACTGGTCGTCCGTGATGTCGATGACCCAGGCGCCCCGTCCGAGCGGGATGCCGGCGAGGCTCGCCGTATAGCGGGCGTCGAGCTTGCCCTGGGCGCGGGCTTCTCCGCAGACTCCGAGCGCGACGAGGACAGCCGAAACGAGAACGGTTGCCCGGCGCAGGGCGAACGGGGTTGTCGGCACGTGCCTCGATCCTTCTGCGAAATTCGTCGCGGGCGGCAGGGTGCTCGCCCCGGTCGGCCGCGGACGGTTAATACTTACCTTAGTCGTGGTCGGTCGGAAAAGGTGCAGCGCGAATCCGGGCTTGGGAGCGCCCGATGGGCGCGCATCCTCGACCTCGCCTTTCGGTTCACCACCGAATCGTGACACGGCCCAAGGCACTTGACCCAAATACGCGGTCCAAGGCGATTGTGTCGGGGGGATTTGGTCCTTTGTATGTCCCGGCGGTTGTATGCCCCGGCGGACCCGGGCTGGGCCAGGGCAAGGCCAAGCGGCTTGACGCTCGTTGGTGCGATCACTATACGTCCACGGTCCTGTCAATTCGTATGTTTTCTCCGCCCGGGCCGGTGCGGCACGGCCGGGACGAACAAGGTTTCTGCGAGGTTTTCGCCATGTCGCGACGTTGCGATCTCACGGGCAAGACGGCGCTCGTCGGGCACAAGGTCAGCCATTCGAACATCAAGACGAAGCGGCGGTTCCTGCCCAACCTGCTCAACGTCACGCTGATGTCCGACGCGCTCGGCCGCGCGGTGCGCCTGCGCGTCTGCGCCAACGCGCTCAAGAGCGTCGATCACCGCGGCGGCTTCGACGCCTTCCTGCTCAAGGCGAAGGACAGCGAGCTCGCCCCCAAGGTGCGCGAGATCAAGCGCCAGGTCGCGAAGAAGCTCGCGCAGGCGAGCTGACACGGCACGCCCGCCCACGGGTCCCTCCCCGTCATTCCGGCAGCAGCGTGAACTGAAGCAGCAGGGTACGCTGCAGCAGCGAGAAATTGTCGTCGGAAATCAACGTCAGCACGACGTTGTCGGCGTCGTCGCGGTGAACGCTGAGCCCTTCCATGTTGTCGATCTGATAGCCCAGGTCGGCCTGGAACAGCGCCGGCCCGTCGACCAGCGCGTCCGCACCGAGCTTCGCGAGGGAAATCCGCCGGATGCGGATGGCAAGACCGCTTGTCCAGCCGAAACGGCGTTCGAGCAGCAGCAGGTCGCCCGCCGGCGTCACAGCGCAATCGCTGACGTCGAAGTCGTCGCGCCGCATGACCTCGAACGCGCGCCACGCGCCGTCCTCCAACAGAAACGCCCGGATGTTGCCGTGCGCGTCGAGCCCACGCTCGGAGACCGCGATCAGGGCACCCGCGTGCGGCAGGCCCGCCGGCACGAAGGCCATCGCTTCGAGCCCCTGGTTGCGTGGCAATTTCGCGATGCCTTCGGGCACCGGAATCGGTTCGCCGCGCGCGAGCAGGCCGTCGCGTCCATAGTCGAACCGCACGATGCGGTTGACGCGCTCGATCCCGACATAGAGCGTATCGCCGTCCTGAGCGATCGATTCGGTGTCGTACCACCCGCGCGCGATCAGCGACCGGCCGTCCGGCCCCAGGATCGGCGCCATTTCCGCGTCGGCGATCGCGACCGGACGCTCGCCCCGATAGACGATCCGGCCGCGCAGCCAGCGCCCCTTGTCGCTCGCCGAGATGAAGTGTCCGTCGGGCGCCACCCGGATCGACGAGAAGCCGCCGAAATTCGCGTGGTTGGAGGTGAGCTGCAGGCCGCCGCGAAACTGCAGCGCGCCGAACCGGCGCTGCGACGGATCGCGCGGATCGAAACTTTCGATCGGGACCGCCGCAACCGTGATGGCGACAGGCCGCACTCCCGGCAGGACCGTTTCGGCCGACAGCGGCGCGAAAGTCAGAACCGCAGCCAGGAGGCCGATCACCCATCGCATTGATATGGTGTCGCCGATCCGGTGATACCGGCCGGCGGCCGTCCTCATGCGTGCAGCTTCCGCCGCACGGGACGATGCGGCTCCGGCTGCCCGTTCTCGCCGAAGAGCTCGGCGAGCTTCTCGGTCATCGCGCCGCCGAGCTCCTCGGCATCCACGATGGTGACGGCGCGGCGATAATAGCGCGTCACGTCGTGGCCGATCCCGATCGCGATCAGCTCGACCGGCGAGCGCGTTTCGATCTCCTCGATGATCCAGCGCAGGTGCCGTTCGAGATAATTGCCGGGGTTGACCGAGAGCGTCGAATCGTCGACCGGCGCGCCGTCGGAGATCATCATCAGGATGCGCCGCTGCTCGGTGCGCGCAAGCAGGCGCTTGTGCGCCCAGTCGAGCGCCTCGCCGTCGATGTTCTCCTTCAGGAGCCCTTCGCGCATCATCAGGCCGAGATTCTTGCGCGCGCGCCGCCACGGCGCATCGGCGGACTTGTAGACGATGTGGCGCAGATCGTTGAGACGCCCCGGATTGGCCGGCTTGCCGCTCGCGAGCCAAGCCTCGCGCGACTGACCGCCCTTCCAGGCCCGCGTGGTGAAGCCGAGGATCTCGACCTTGACGCCGCAGCGTTCGAGCGTGCGGGCGAGAATGTCGGCGCAGGTCGCCGCGACCGTGATGGGCCGGCCGCGCATCGAGCCGGAATTGTCGAGCAGCAGCGTCACCACGGTGTCGCGGAACGTCGTGTCCTTTTCGTGCTTGAAGGACAGCGGATGCAGCGGATCGATGATGATCCGCGAGAGCCGGGCGGGATCGAGCTGTCCCTCCTCGAGGTCGAACTCCCAGGACCGGTTCTGCTGCGCCATCAAGCGACGCTGAAGCCGGTTCGCGAGGCGCGCCACCACGCCCTGCAGGTTCGAGAGCTGCTTGTCCAGATAGCCGCGCAGCCGGTCGAGCTCCTCGGCCTCGCACAGGTCCTCGGCCCCGACCACCTCGTCGAACTTGGTGGTGAACGGTCGATAGTCGGGACCGCGCGGCTCGTTGAGCCCGTGATGGCGCGGGCGCCAGGGCTCGGCCGCGCTGTCGGAATCACCCATCTCCGAGTCGTCCGGCATGTCGGCCGCCGGAGCGTCGGTCGCCTCCGCGGCGTTGTCCGGCAGGTTTTCGGCCGAGGCCTGCGCCTCCTCG
>CAYVBN010000744.1:0-5869 GCA_964449645.1 uncultured Hyphomicrobiales bacterium | reverse complement strand
CAGCACGCGCACGCTGCCGAAGCGGCCGATATCGTAGATCGCGCGATCGTCCGCCGCGCGGGCGACGCGGGGAACGGCGCCGCTGATGGCTGCCGCCGTCAGCAGGCGCAGGAGTTCGCGACGATCGAGGGTCATTCGAATCTTATTTGCCTCCGACGACCGCCATGCCCTGGATCTCGATCAGCAGACCTGGTCTCGCCAGGCCCGTCACCGTGATCAGCGCGCTCGCCGGAAAGCACTCCTTGAACACTTCCTTGCGAATTTGCGTCAGGCGATCGCCATTGCGCACGTCGGTGATGAACACCGTCATGGTGACCATGTCCTGCAGGCCTTTGCCGCCGACCGCCTTGATGCTCTTTTCGAGCTCGGAGAAGATCTGCCGCACTTGGCCTTCGAAATTCTGGTCGGGCGAGCCGGTCTGACCGCCGAGCCACACCGTCTTGCCGCCCTCGGTCACGACCGCGCGCGAGAAGGCACGCTCCTGCGAGCGCGGATCCGGCGCGTAACACTCCTTGGCGGCGGCGGAAACGGTCGAGAAAACCACTGCGGCGAAAGCCGCGCCCAACATGATCGTCCGCAATTGTCCAACGGCTGCCATCGTACTCCCTCCACGTCCGACCGTCGCCAGGCGCGTGCCGGCTCACACGCCGGTCGGATGCGATGATCGTGGCACGGCCCGTCGCGGCCGTCCACGACGGCCACAGCGGCCGTTCGGGGACTTAGTTAAGAGAGAAACTTAAAGCTCGCCGGCGGAGCGGCCGGCGCGCGCGGCTGTGCCACGGGAGGATGCCGGATGCCCGAGAGGCCGATGCAGGAAAGAACGCGGTGGCCAGGCAAATCTCCCGCTCGCTCGATCGGCCGATTGCATCTGCTCCGGCGATGTCGCACCCTGGGCTCCTCGGCACGCGGGGAATCTCACTGGTGAGGACAACATGCCGGGATTTCGTCTTGCGTCAGCACTCGGCCTCCTGCTGCTCGCGCCCTCGTTCGCCGCCGCAGCCGAATGCACACCTTTTTGCGACTACAATCACTACTACGGCGCGGCCGACCTGACTTACGCGCGGCCCGGCCTGTTCTGCTATCCGGTGTGCGATGCAGGCGGGAATTGCGCCCCCTCCCCGGTCTGCGTGAACGTGGGGCCGGGTCGCGATTGCGGACCCGCGGATTCCGGCTGCGTCTATGCCGAGCCGAGCCGCGGCCGCGTGATCGTCCGCTCGCTGTCCGCGCCGGCGCGCTGATAGGCCGCACAAAGCCAAAATTTTCCCGGACAGAGCGCGAACATGGTGGTTTCATAGCGCACCGGTGTCGGAGGATGGAACACCGGCCCCCTTCTTACGTTAAGGTGCGTGAGGTGACAGAGAGGAGATAGCGATGAGGCTTTATCTGGTCCTGGCAACGGTGACCTGCGCATTGGCCTTTTCCCAGGCCACGCCCGCGGGGGCAGTTCCGCTCACGGATTCGTCGCTCAAGGCGCCGTCGATGGTCGAACAGGCAGCCTGCCGCATGGTGCGGTCGCGGATCGTGCAGCCCAATGGGCGCGTGATTTACAGGACTGTGCGGCGTTGCACGCCCGAGGTCGGCTGCCGCACCATCAACAGGCGGGTCGTTCGCCCGAACGGCCGCGTGGTCTACGAACGCGTCCGCCGCTGCGGGTGAAGGCTCCCTCGCTCGGGCTGATGCCCGATTGTTGAGATCCATTTCGAAACACGCCCCGTTCCCGGCCAGCCGGAGCGGGGCGTGCGCTTGACTGGGCCGTGCCGCGGATCGACCGGCAGCACGGCAAAGACATGTGAAGGCCACTCCCCTTCGGCGGCTCGGGGCGAGCCACCGAATGTCGGGCGCGCAGCACTGTCGCGATGCGCGTTGGCTTTCCTGACGGGCCCCAGCTATCGTTACGTAAGCTTTCGGGATTCGCCACGGACGTGGCGTCCGAAGGCGTCCGGGGGGCCGATGATCCGCATTCTCTTCGTGTGTTTTGCGATGCTCATGCTGGTGCAGAGCGTGCGCGCACAATCGCCGCTGGTCGAGCGCGGCCGCTATCTGGTCAATGGCATCATGACGTGCGGGAATTGCCACACGCCGAAGGGACCGACGGGCGACATTACGGATCGCGCCTTTTCGGGCGGGCTCGAATTCGACGAGAAGCCCTTCAAGGTGACGGCATCCAACATCACCCCCGATAAAGAGACCGGCATCGGCAATTGGAGCGATGCCGATATCAAAAAACTCCTGCTCACCGGCGTGCGCCCCGACGGCGTTCCGGTCGCCGCCGTCATGCCGACCGGCTTCTACGGCATCCTCATTCCGCGCGATCTCGGCGCGATCGTCGCCTATCTGCGCACCCTGAAGCCGATCAGAAACAAGGTGCCGGATCCGATCTACAGGATGCATGTTCCGCATCAGGTCTTCCCCGGCGCCGACAAGCCGTACACCGAGGCGATGCTGGGCGACAAAGTGAAGAAGGGGTTCTATCTCGCGACCATCGGACACTGCATGGAGTGCCACACACCGTTCGGCCCGCACGGGCGCGCCTTCGCCGACAAGCTCGGCACCGGCGGCTTTGAAATGAAGGGACCGTGGGGCGTATCGGTGTCGCGCAACATCACGCAGAGCAAACAGAAAGGCATCGGCGCGTGGACCGACGCCGAGATCAAGCGCGCGATCACCACCGGCGTCTCGCGCGACGGCAGCAAGCTCAAGCCGCCGATGGGCTTCCACTATTACGCTTCGATGGCGCCGGACGACATCGACGCCGTCGTCGCCTATCTACGCACGGTGCCGGCGAAGGATTAGCGCGCGATCGCAAAGTGGATTCCGGTTTGCGCAAGATCGCGCTCTGGCGTCAGAGCCGGCGCATGACCTGTCGGCGGACCGCCTGCACGTCGCCGGGTCACGCGTCGAGAGGACACGTTCGCCGCAGGAGGCAGCGCGGCCCGCATATCGGCAGACGCGGCGCCCGAGAACGGCCGATCGGCGGCGGACGCGCGTCATGGCAAAGGCGCCAGGCCCGCATGCTGCGTTGATCTGGCGCAACGCGCCGCGCTTCGAATCCGGTTTTGCTTCGCGTATCAGACCGGAGGCGAAGATGAGGAGAATGAGCGAGGCGATGCGACCGGTGGACATTGTCGCCCTGAACGCGATCATCGCGCTGTCGGCGCTGGTCTTCGTTGTCGCCGTTTTAAAATACGTCTGAGACGGCCAACGCGCCGCGACGTGCGCCGGGTCCGCGCACGGTTTGCAGAGTGCGTTGGATTGACATCGACCACGTCCAAACACGATACGCCGGTTCGGATCATGCTGTGAGTGCGCGCCGCCGCACGCGGCGGTGACGTCGCGGAACCACCGAAATCGCCATTTGCTGCGGTGCACTGGCGGGCAGGCGTCGTCCCGATCGCCCCGGAATTGCTGCGCGCGTGCCTTTGTTCGGTCACGCCGTCGTGGCTAGCTGATGGCTGTTCTGCCCGGCACGCTGCCGGCCCATCCCGCCATATCCGCGATTGAAGAGTTGGGGGTTCGTCGCGATGCCGATTTATTCCTCGCAGACCAATTATGCCGGCCGCCGACCGATGGAGTCGTCGGTGCAAGCCTCGTCCCGCATGTCCGATTTCGCGTCGCGTCGTCCGCCCGGATTCAGGGACGACCAGATCGTTCGCGACGCGCCCCGTCCGCGCCGACGGATTTTCCGCCGCTTCGTTCACTTTCTGATCGCGATTTTCCTCGGCGTCGGCGCCACGCTCGGCTGGCAGTCCTATGGCGATCAGGCCGCGCAGATGGTCGGGATCTGGTCGCCGGAGCTGGCGCGCCTCATCCCGATTCCGACCAGCAAGCCGGCTGGCGCCGCCTCACCCGAGGTGATCCAGCAGCAGATCGAGCCGCTCACGCGCGAGCTCGCCGCGCTCCGCCACAGCGTCGAGCAGATTGCCTCGAGCCAGGCGCTGTTCTCCGCGCAGCAGGACCGGATGGCACAAAACATCCTGGCGGTGCAGTCGAGCAGCCAGGACCTCGAGCAGAAATTGCAGGACATCGGACAGAAGATGTCGTCACCACCCCCGGCCCGATCGACCCGCGCCGCGCCGCGCAAGCCGGCGGAGCCGATGCCGCTGTCGGCGGCACGGTGAGTGGGAACGCGGAAATCTGATCCGCCGTTCTGTGGCGCGAGTTGCCGCAGCTCCGCGCCTCGGCATCTGAACCTCTGCCGAAGTCTCAAGAGCAGACCGGATTGTCGTAGGTTGGGTAGAGAACGTCAGACGTCCCGCTTGATCACGTCCGAAACACAAAATCCGCAAACACAAAATCCGCGAAGCGGGATGTGGCGCTCCCTAGGGGACTCGAACCCCTGTTTTCGCCGTGAGAGGGCGACGTCCTAGACCGCTAGACGAAGGGAGCGTGGGCGGGTTCATGAGATAGCCCCGATCCCGGACGGGTGCAAGCGCAGGCGGGGTCTGGCGTAGATCGCGCCGCGGCCCCTTCCCCCCGGCAATCGGTCCTAATCCCTGGCACGGTTTTCGAAGTACGGAGCGGTGCAGGGTGCAATAGCCGACCCGCCTTTGCTCGCTGCACGAGCTACTGCGGTTTCACGTCCGCCGGAGCGGGGAGGCGGAAGGCGTCTTGCGCCGCCCGTACCGTCATTGGCGGAAACGCTGCGCTATTCCGCCCTACGCTGCTGGGCATTGGCCGGACGCCCGCCGCCTCATTATTCCGCCTTACGCCTGCGGAGGCGCGTCCTGCCCCGCCCCTCACGGCTCGGTCGCGAACCGCAGCCGGCCGGTCTGCTTCAGCGTCTTCAAGTCGAAGGTGAGGATTTCGGTCGAGCTGCCCGCCTCGACCGTGACTGCGATGCGGTCGCCCGAGACCGCCGTCTGCACGACGCGCGCGCCCTTCGGCAGCAGCGCGGTGACATCGGCGGCGGCGCTTCCCTCGCTGCGAAAAACACGATAGCCGATGACCACGAGCACGACCGCGATCCCGAGCACGGTGGTGATGCCCGAAATCGCCATCAGCCAGCGCACCCGGCGGACGAACTGCGCCTGCGCCGGGTCGAGCTTGTCGTCGCTTGCCTGCGGATGGCCCATGACCGAAACGCGCGCCGAGATCGAGACCCTGGTCGTCGCCGAGCCCCAAGCCGGCGAACGGCTCGATCGCGTGCTGGCCGCCGGCATCGAGGCGCTGTCGCGCTCGCGCCTCAAGGCGCTCATCCTCGCCGGCCAGGTCACGATCGGCGGGCGCACGATCCGCGATCCCGGTCACCGCGTCAATGCCGGGGACGCGATCGCCGTCGAGGTGCCGCCGCCCGTCCCGGCCGAGCCCAAGCCGGAGGACATCCCGCTCAACGTGGTCTACGAGGACGACGACCTCATCGTCATCGACAAGCCCAAGGGGCTGGTGGTGCATCCGGCCGCCGGCAACTGGACCGGCACGCTGGTCAACGCCCTGGTGGCGCATTGCGGCGAGAGCCTGTCGGGCGTCGGCGGCGTGCGCCGGCCCGGGATCGTGCACCGGCTCGACAAGGACACGAGCGGACTGCTCGTCGTGGCCAAGAACGACAAGGCGCACCGCGCCCTCGCCGCGCAGTTCGCCGACCACGGCCGCGAGGGCCCGCTCGAACGGGCGTATCTCGCCTTCGTGTGGGGCGTGCCCGACAGGCCGAGGGGCACGATTGACAAGCCGATCGACCGCCATCCGCGCGCCCGCGACAGGATGGCCGTGCGCCCGGGCGGCCGGGAGGCCGTCACCCACTGGGAGGTGGTGGAGCAATACCTCGGCACGGACGGCAAGCCGGTCGCGAGCCTCCTCGAATGCCGGCTCGAGACCGGCCGCACGCACCAGATTCGGGTGCATCTCGCGGCGATCGGCCATCCGCTGCTCGGCG
>CAYVBN010000743.1:0-3503 GCA_964449645.1 uncultured Hyphomicrobiales bacterium | reverse complement strand
AACGCCCGGCGCACGATCCGGCGAAGTGTAAGCGGTTGCCGGAAAATGCGCTTAATGCGGCGCAGCGTGCCCGGGCGCGGCCGGCAGGTTGCCGCGCCGCGTGAGGGCATGGAAGCGCCACACCAGCAGGAGCGCATAGAGCACGAGCCCGACGGTGAAGCCGATCCAGATGCCGGGCGCCGCGAGTTGCGCCGGGAAGGCCAGGCCGTACGAGGTCGAGAACCCCACCAGCCAGAAGCTCACCGCCGCGAAGATCATCGGCACGCGCGTGTCGTTGAAACCGCGCAGCGCGCCATTGGCCACGGTCTGCATGCCGTCGACGACGAAGAAGGTCGCGCCGAGCCCGAGCAGCGTTGCGGCGAGGGCGACGGTGGCGCCCGCCTCGTCCGCCTTGGCGCCGAGGAACCAGAGCGGAATCGTGTGCCGCAGGAGGGCGATCATCAGCGCCATGAGAGTCATGAAGGCGGCCGCGAGTCCGATCGCGGCGAAGCCGGCGCGGCGCGCCGCCGGCGCATCCTCGCGCCCGACCGCGTGGCCGACGCGGACCGTCGCCGCCGTCGAAATCCCGTACGGCACCATGAACAGCACCGAAGCGACCTGGATGGCGATCTGATGCGCGGCGAGTGCCGCGGTGCCGATGTAACCCATCAGGATCGTCGCGGTCGCGAACAGGCCGTATTCGAGCAGAAACGCGCCCGAGATCGGGGCCCCGATCGTGACGAGCTGCCGCAGCAATGCGCCGTCGAAGCGCCAGAAGCGGCTGAGCACACGGTACTTGCGGAACGGCTGGCGGGTACTGGCGATCCAGAAACCGGCGCCGCACATCGCGATGTTGATCGCCGTCGTCGCCGTGCCGGCGCCGAGCATGTCGAGCCGCGGCAACCCGAACGCGCCGTAGATCAGCGCGTAGGCGAGCAGCGTGTTCGCCGGGATCGCGGCGAGCGTGATCCACAGCGCGGGCTCGGGCCGGTTCACCGCGCTCATGAAGCCGCGCAGCACGATGAACCACCAGCCCGGCAGCAGGCTCCAGCCGAGGCCGATGAGGTATTGGCCCGCGAGCCGCGCCGTGGGCGGCGTCTGCCCGAGCGCGAGCAGCAGATTCTCGCCGCCGAATTGCAGCGCGGTGAGCGGCACGCCCAGCATGGTCGCGGCCCACAGCCCGACGCGCAGCGACCGCCGCACCATGCGCGGCTCGCGCGCGCCGTAAGCCTGTGCGGCCAGCGGCGCCACGGCGGAGACGAGGCCGAGCCCCAGCATGAAGGCGCCGAACAGCACGGTCTGGCCGAGCGCCGCGGCCGCGATGGCTTCGTCGCCCAGGTGGCCGATGAGCACGAGATCGCTCGTCATCATCGCCACCTGGCCGAGCTGCGTCAGGGCGATCGGCAGCGCGAGCCTCGTCGTCGCGGAGACCTCGCGTCGCCACGGCCGCGCATTTGCGGAATGTGTTTCTCTGTCGTCTTTCACGCCGGGGACCATAAGGACTCTTGCGGCGCAAGAAAGGCCCGGCGTTCACGGTCACCGAATTTTCATCCGGACGATGTAACACGATCACGCGACGTGATCGTCCGCATCGTATTCATTGATGTTGGAGCACGATCCGCAAAGCCGCTGCAGGCTTTGTGCAAGATCGTGTTGCAGTTTTGTGAACCGATGCACGATCCTTTCAGCGCCCACGCGCATGTCGTGAGATCAGGCGCGGACTGCCGTTTATCGTTCGGCCGCGAGCAGGAACTCACGGTTGCCGTCGCCGCCGGGCAGCGGAGATTCGATGATACCGACAACGGTCCAGCCGAGTGTGCGCACGATATCGGCGATGGCGGAGCAGCACTCATCGTGGATCGCCTTGTCGCGCACGATGCCCTTCTTGAGGTGCTGCCGTCCGGCTTCGAACTGCGGCTTGATCAAGGCGACGAGGCGCGCCGGGGAGCCGGCGAGGGCGAGCGCCGGCGGGAGGACGAGCGAAAGCGAAATGAAGCTCACGTCGACCGTCACCAGGTCCACGGCCGTGCCCAGCCGGTCCGCCGTGAGATTGCGGATGTCCGTGCGCTCGAGCGACACGATGTTCTCTCGTGCGCGCAGGCTCGGATGCAGTTGATCGGTGCCGACGTCGACCGCATAGATGCGCGCGGCGCCGCGCTCGGCAAGCACATGCGTGAAGCCGCCCGTCGACGCGCCGACGTCGAGGCAAATCCGGCTCGCCGGATCGAAACCGAAATGGTCGAGCGCGGCGGCGAGCTTCACGCCGGCGCGCGACACCCACGGATAGGCGGGCTCGGCGCGCAGCGCGGCGTCGGCCGCGATCTCATCCGACGGCTTCCTGACCTGCGCGTCGTCGGCCCACACCAGGCCCGCGGCGATCGCCGCCTGCGCCTTGGCGCGACTCTCGAACAGGCCGCGTTCGACCAGCAGGCGGTCGGCGCGCACACGTGCGGTCATGGCAACGAGCTGACTTCGTCGTTCCGGATCAATCGAGGGCCGCCACGCACTCCTATCGCCTCATCGGAGGGAGAGGGCGCACGCCGCGTTCGCGGCAACTTCCATGCGGCGAAATTCGTCACAAAGGATCGCGGGACGTTCGCGCGTCGGCAGTCCTCAGGCGAGCTTGATCGTGCCCGCCTTGACCTCCTTGCCGAGGGCTTCGAATACCTTGGCGACGATGCCTTTGGCGTCGAGCCCGGCCTTGGCGTACATCGCGGCCGGCGAATCCTGGTCGATGAACTCGTCCGGCAGGACCATCGCGCGCACCTTGGCGCCGCGGTCGAGCGCGCCGTGCTCCGCCAGGGTCTGCAGGACGAAGCTGCCGAAGCCGCCGATCGAGCCTTCCTCGATGGTGACGAGCACTTCATGCTCGCGCGCGAGCCGCAGCACGAGATCGGTGTCGAGGGGCTTCGCGAACCGCGCATCGGCCACCGTCGTCGAGAGACCGCAGGCCGCGAGCTCGTCTGCCGCCTTCAGGCATTCGGTGAGCCGCGTCCCATACGACAGCAGCGCGACCTTGTGGCCTTCGCGCACGATGCGTCCCTTGCCGATCTCGAGCGGCTTGCCTTCTTCCGGCATGGTCACGCCGATGCCTTCGCCGCGCGGGTAGCGCAACGCCGACGGCCGGTCGTCGATCGCGGCTGCGGTCGCCACCATGTGCACCAGCTCGGCCTCGTCGGCCGCCGCCATCAGCACGAAGCCCGGCAGACATCCGAGATAGGCGATGTCGAAGGAGCCCGCATGGGTCGGGCCGTCGGCGCCGACGAGCCCGGCGCGGTCCATCGCGAAGCGCACGGGCAGGCGCTGGATGGCGACGTCGTGCACCACCTGGTCGTAGGCGCGCTGCAGGAACGTCGAATAGATGGTGGCGAACGGCTTGAAGCCTTCCGCCGCCAGGCCGGCTGCGAACGTCACCGCATGCTGCTCGGCGATGCCGACGTCGAAGCAGCGGTCGGGAAATTTCTTCGCGAAGAGATCGAGCCCCGTGCCGGACGGCATCGCAGCAGTGATCGCGACGATGCGTT
>CAYVBN010000742.1:0-3251 GCA_964449645.1 uncultured Hyphomicrobiales bacterium | reverse complement strand
TCATGGAAACCATTCCGGCGGTGTCGGACCGGCCCGACGCAATCGATCCGGGACGTCTGCGCGGCCTGGTCGAATTCAACGGCGTCTCGTTCTCCTATGGCAAGCGTCCGGCGGTGAGCGATCTCACCTTCACGGCTCTGCCGGGCGAGACGGTCGCACTCGTCGGCGCGACCGGCGCCGGCAAGTCGACGGCGCTCGCATTGCTGCACCGTGCGTTCGATCCGCTGCACGGCGCCATCAAGATCGATGGCATGGATATCCGCGGACTCAAGCTCGCGGCGCTGCGCCGGAACATCGGGGTCGTCTTCCAGGAGACGCTGCTGTTCAACCGCTCGGTGGCGGAAAATCTGCGCGTCGGCAAGCCGGACGCGACCGAGGCAGAGATGCGCGACGCCTGCGCGCGCGCCCAGGCCCTCGACTTCATCGAACGGCACGAGCACGGATTCCAGGCGAATGTCGGCGAGCGCGGCCGTCTCTTCTCCGGCGGCGAGCGCCAGCGCCTCTCGATCGCGCGTGCGCTGCTGAAAGACCCGCCGATCCTGATTCTCGACGAAGCGACGAGCGCACTCGATGCCGCAACGGAAGCGAAGGTCCAGGCCGCACTCGACGAGGTGATGAGGGACCGCACCACGTTCGTGATCGCCCACCGCCTCTCGACCATCCGCAACGCGACCCGGATCCTGGTGTTCGACGAGGGCCGCATCATCGAGGCGGGCGGCTATGCCGAGCTCATGCGCCTCGGCGGGCATTTCGCCGCGCTGGCGCGGGCGCAGTTCTCGGGCGAAGGAACCGAGGACAGGCTCGTCGCCGGCTGACGGTTTCGGCGGAGAGACGCGCTATTTGATACGCTCCAGAATGGAGACGTAGTTGGCGACCGCTGTGCCGCCCATGTTGAAGATGCCGGCGAGCGCCGCGTCCCTCACCTGGATGTCGCCTGCCGTACCACAGAGCTGCATCGCCGCAAGCGCGTGCATCGATACGCCCGTGGCGCCGATCGGATGGCCTTTGGCCTTGAGGCCTCCGGACGGATTGACCGGCAACGCGCCGCCGCGCTCCGTCAGCCCGTCCCGGATCGCATCGGCACCGCGTCCGGGCGCGGCGAGCCCCATCGCCTCATATTCGAGAAGCTCGGCAATCGTGAAGCAATCGTGCGTCTCGACCAGCGACAGGTCACGCAGCGTCAACCCGGCCTCCCCCAGCGCGCGCCGCCACGCCTCGGCACAGCCCTCGAACTTGAGAACGTCGCGCGCGGAGAGCGGCAGGAAGTCCTGCACGTGCGTGGCGGCCCGGAAGGCGACCGCCTTGCCCAACTGCAAGGCCGTTTCGACGTCCGTGAGCACGAGCGCCGCGGCTCCGTCCGACACCGGCGCGCAATCGGTGCGCTTGAGCGGTCCCGCCACGCGGGGATTCTTCTCGCTTTCGGCGCGGCAGAATGCGAAGCCGAGGTCCTTCCTGATCTGCGCATACGGATTGCCGACGCCGTTGCGGTGATTTTTCGCCGCGATCAACGCCAGCGCGTCGGACTGGTCGCCGTATCTCTGGAAGTAGAGCGCGGCGATCTTGCCGAAAAAGCCCGCAAAGCCGCCGGAAATGTCGGCCTCCTCGCGCACGTAGGAGGCCTTGAGCAGATTTCGGCCGATCTCGGGCGCCGGCGTCGTCGTCATCTGCTCGACGCCGACCACCAGCACGATGCGCGCGGACTTCGCCGCGATCGCCGTCAGTCCGTGGTGGATCGCGGCCGAGCCGGTCGCGCATGCGTTCTCGACACGCGTGGCACGCTTGAAGCGCAGATCCGGCGAGGCCTGCAGGACCAGGGCGGCGGTAAAATCCTGCGGAGAAAATCCCGCGTTGAAATGGCCGAGGACGATTTCGTCCACGTCCTTGGCCGCCAATCCGGCATCCGCCAGGGCGCCGTCCGCGGCCTTGACGATCAGACTCTCGACACTCTCACCCTCGAGGCGCCCGAACGGCGTGTGGGCCCAGCCGACGATGCAGGCGCTCATGCGCAACTCCGTTGCCGAACTTTGGTCCTTATCATCGCGTCTTACGGCTTGACCTTAAACTGCGTGGAGAGCGGCGCCAGTACCTTTGCGTTCGACCCTGCCTTGGGCTTAAACTGCCTGCGTTCAACGCCACCAGGAACCCTCCCCTTTCCGAGGCCCGACGAAACGACCGGACCGCGCCACGTGCCGCATTTGCTCACCGACATCCGTTTCCGCGTTCTCATCTGCGGCCTGCTCGCCGTTTCGGCGCTGGGCGCTTTTTCCCGTGCCGCATCGGCCGAGGCGTTGCTGCTCATCCAGGCCGATGACGGCAAGGTGCTGCGCGCGGAGAACGCGACTTATCCGTGGTATCCGGCTTCCGTCACCAAGCTGATGACCACGTATGTGACCCTTCAGGCGATCAAAGCCAAGCGCATTTCGCTCGACACGCTGTTCACCGTCTCCGCCAACGCGGTCGCGCAGCAGCCCTCGAAGATGGGATTCCCGCTCGGCACCCAGGTCACCGTCGACAACGCGCTGAAGATGATGATGGTCAAGTCGGCGAACGACATGGCGGTCGTGCTGGCGGAAGGCGTCTCCGGCTCGATCGACAAGTTCGCCGACGAGATGAACGCGACGGCGCGGCGGCTCGGGATGACGCAGACGAATTACGTCAATCCGAACGGCCTGCCGGACGATCGGCAGATCACCTCCGCGCGCGATCTCGCGATCCTATCGCGCGCCCTCATGCACGATTTCCCCGAATACGACCTCTACTGGCACATCCCGGCGATCAAGTTCGGCAAGCGCATCTTCCGCAACATCAATCCGCTGATCGACCGCTTCCCGGGCGCCGATGGCATGAAGACCGGTTTCATCTGCGCTGCCGGCTTCAATCTGGTCGCCAGCGCGACCCGCGACGGCAAGCGCCTGATCGCCGTCGTGCTCGGCGCGCCCTCCGCGGCCGCGCGCGCCATCAAGGCGGCGCAGCTTCTCGAACAGGGATTCGAAAGCAGCCCGCTGTCGTGGCTCACGCCGTCGCTCGGCACGGTCGAGAACCTGCAGCCGATCGACGCCACGCCACCCGATCTGCACGACCAGGTCTGCGGCAAGCACCGCAAGAAGCCCGCCTCGGAGGACGAGGACGTCGCGGGCAAGTCCGATTCCGACAGCCCGCAAGCATTCATGCTTTCGAGCCTGCGCGGCGGAAAGCAGTTCTCCTTGAGCGATCCGCTGATCCCGTCGATGCCGCCGATCGTGGTCTTTACC
>CAYVBN010000741.1:0-2499 GCA_964449645.1 uncultured Hyphomicrobiales bacterium | reverse complement strand
ATCAAGTTGGGGCGCGATCTTGCGCAAAACCGGTACCCACTTTTGCGGATCGCGCCAGTTCAACAAGTTGGAGCGCGATCTTGCGCAAAAACCGTACCCACTTTTGCGGATCGCGCTCGCGCATGATACGGCGAAGTGTAGGCGGTTCGCCGACAAGATCATGCGCTAGTTCATTAAGTAGAGCGCGATCTTGCGCAAAACCGGTACCCACTTTTGCGGATCGCGCTCTAGCCCTGCGGATCGTCCTTCAGTCTGGCGTAGAGAAGGTGATCCTGCCATGCGCCATTGATGCACAGGTATTCGCGCGCATAGCCTTCGCGGCTGAACCCGCATTTCTCGAGCAGCCGGATGGACGCCGTGTTGGTCGGAATGCAGGCCGCTTCGACTCGATGCAGCCGCAGCGTCGCGAAGCAGAACGGCACGAGCGCGCGCACCGCCGCCGTCATGTAGCCGCGGCGGATAAAAGGTTCGCCGACCCAGTAACCGATGCTGCCGGCCTGCGCCACGCCGCGGCGGACGTTCGCGAGCGTCAGGCCGCCGACGAGCGCGTTGTCGTCGCGGCGGAAGATGAAGAATGCATACGACTGGTCCGCGCGCTGATCCTCGGCATAGCGCCGGATGCGGCGGCGAAACGCGCCGCGCGACAGGTCGTCGGCGGGCCAAGTCGGCTCCCACGGGACCAGGAAGTTGCGGCTGCGCTCGCGCAGTGCGGCCCATTCCTCGAAGTCGGTCGCCTGGGGGGCGCGCAGGAAGACACCGCGTCCCTCGATGACGGGCAGCGGTTCGCTGAAGCCGACGGTACGAAAGAACGCCATGACCTCGCGAATCTGCTCTGGTGGGCGGCGCGCCGACGCGGACCGTGCCGGGCATCTGCGTCCGCGCGGCCGTCACGCCGCGCGGCGGTGAAGAGTCTCCGCGATCGTGGCGGCGCTTTCAAGACCGGAGCCGGGGCCCAGCGCGACGACGGCCGGCCGGCTGCGCGCCACGAGCGCACGACCGGCCGCGCGGGCGCTCTCGACCGTGACGGCCTCGACCTTCGCGACGATCTCCTCGAGCGGGATCGGCCGCCCGTGGATGATCATCTGCCGCGCGAGCTGCTCGGCGCGGCTGCCCGAATTCTCCAGCGCCATCAGCAGTCCGGTTTTCATCTGCGCCTTGGCGCGATTGACCTCGGCTTCGCTGATCGTCTCGGCCGCTTTGGCGATCTCCGCGACGACGACCTGCATCAGCTCCGGCGCGTCGCGCGCATCGGTGCCCGCATAGAGCCCGAACAGCCCGGTGTCCGCATAGGGCGCATGGAACGTGTAGATCGAATAGCAGAGGCCGCGGATCTCGCGCACTTCCTGGAACAGGCGCGAGGACATGCCGCCGCCGAGCACGCTGGTGAAGACCTGCAGGCTGTGCAGCGAGGGATCGCGCTGCGGCACGCCTTCGAGCGCGAGCGCGATGTGCGCCTGCTCGAGATCGCGCGCCTCGATGCGCGCGCCGCCGCGGAAACGCGCCGGCTCCGGGGCCGGACACGTCTCGCCCGCGAAGGCGGCGAAACGGCGCGCGACCTCCTCGACGACCTCCGCGTGGTTCACCGCTCCGGCCGCCGCGACGACCATGTTCGGCGCCCGGTAGTTGCGTCCCAGATAGGCCCGCAAGCGCCGCCCGTCGAACGAGCGCACGGTGGCGCGCGTGCCGAGGATCGAGCGCCCCACCGGCTGGTCGGGAAACGCCGTCGACTGCAGGTGATCGAACACGAGATCGTCGGGCGTGTCCTCGCAGGCACCGATCTCCTGCACGATCACGTTCTTCTCGCGGCCGAGCTCATCGGGGTCGAATGTCGGATCGGAGAGAATGTCGGAGAGCACGTCGAGCGCGAGCGGAACGTCGGCGCGCAGCACGCGCGCGTAATAGGCGGTCGATTCGACCCCGGTCGCCGCGTTGAGATCGCCGCCGACCGCCTCGATTTCCTCCGCGATCTGCCGCGCCGTGCGCCGCGTCGTCCCCTTGAAGGCCATATGCTCGAGGAGATGCGAAATGCCGTGCTCGTCCGCCCGTTCGTCCCGGCTGCCGCACGCGACCCACACGCCGAGCGAGGCGGTCTCAAGATGCGGCATCGAGTCCGTCACGACGGCAAGACCGGAGGGAAGACGAGTGACCTCGACACTCATGCGGCTGCTCCTTCGCGCGCTGCGCGGCTAATTCCAAGAACGAATTGCTCGACCGCGGAGGGGTCGGGCGGGAGGGCGTGAACGTGTTCGGGCCGCTGATCGAGATCGGCGAGCCAGTCGGGAAGCGGCGGACGAAGACCGCAGGCGGCCTCGATCGCATCCGGAAACTTGGCAGGGTGCGCGGTCGACAGGACGACCATCGGCACCGACGGATCGCGCATCTCCTTTTCGGCGACGGCAAGCGCCACCGCCGTGTGCGGATCGGCGCAGTAGGACGCCTCGCGCATCCAGGCGCGGACGGTGGCGGCGCCTTCCTGCTCGTCGGCGCGGCCGGCGGAGA
>CAYVBN010000740.1:0-4243 GCA_964449645.1 uncultured Hyphomicrobiales bacterium | reverse complement strand
CACGCAGGATCGCATCGTGGACGCCGTGCGCCGCGCTCTCGGGCGATAACCGCGCGCGGGCCTCGCGTGGCGGATTTGAAGTTCCTAAGATTGTGCAGCAAGTTCTGACCGGAACTTCAAATCAGAAAGCCACACTCGAATCGTAGAGTAGCGGGTGTCCTGTGATTCCGAAGCTCGCATCGGTATCTGCTGCAAGCTGTTGCGAACTTCGGAATCGGGCTACTCGCGCATTTTCCGGCGAGCGGACACCGGCTCGCCGTAGAAATGCGGTCAAGCAAAGAACGCCGGAGCATAGCCGGTTCGACCGGACCGGAATGTACCCCCTAATCCCGAACCTCGTCGCCGGGCCTCCGCGACCCAGATCTCGATGATCGAACGTATCCTCACCGTCGGCGGGCTGACGCTTCTCTCGCGCCTCACGGGTTTCATGCGCGATATCGTGCTGGCGGCGATTCTCGGCGCCGGCCCGGGCGCCGATGCATTCTTCGTCGCACTTCGGCTGCCCAACCATTTCCGCGCCATCTTCGCCGAAGGCGCGTTCAATGCGGCGTTCGTTCCGGCTTATGCGCGCATCCGCGGCCAATCCGGAGCACAGGCGGCCGGGATTTTCGCCGACCGCATCTTCATGCTCTTGCTCGCGAGCCAGGTCGTCCTGCTCGCAGCCGCGCTCCTGTTCACGCCGGCGGTGATTTCGCTGCTGGCGCCGGGTTTCGCGGACGATCCCGGACGGTTCGCGCTCGCCGTCGATCTCACCCGCATCACCTTTCCGTATCTCCTGCTCATTACGCTCGTTACGCTCTACGGCGGCATCCTCAATGCGCTGCAGCGCTTTGCGGCGGCGGCCGCGGCGCCGATCCTGCTGAACCTTTCGATGATGGCGACGCTTGCGCTCGCGGTCTTCTTTCCGACCGCCGGCCATGCGGCGGCCTGGGGCGTCTTCATCGCCGGATGCCTCCAAGTCGTACTCGTCGGCGGAGACGCGGCCCGACAGGGCGTTCTGCCGCGGTTTCGCGAGTTGCGGTTCGATGAGGAGGTGAAGCGCTTCTTCAAGGCGCTCGGGCCCGCGACCCTCGGCTCGGCCGGGACGCAGATCGCGTTGTTCGCCGATACGATCATCGCCAGCTTCCTGCCGGCCGGCGCGCTGTCGGCGCTCTACTATGCCGACCGCCTTAATCAGCTCCCGATCGGGGTGATCGGTATCGCGGCCGGCACCGTGCTGCTGCCCGAGATGGCGAGTCGGATCGCAGCCGGCGACGAAGAGGGGGCGCGCCATTCGCAAAACCGCGCCGTCGAGCTGACGCTGCTGCTGTCGCTTCCGTGTCTCGTCGCCTTCCTGATCGTGCCCGATCTCATCATGCTGGCGCTGTTCGGCCGCGGTGCCTTCACGGCGGACGATGCCGCAGCGGCCGGTGCGACGCTCGCCGCCTACACGGTCGGTCTTCTGCCCTTCGTACTGATCCGCAGCTTTTCGGCGCCATTCCTCGCCCGCGGCGACACGCTGACGCCCGTGAAGGCATTGCTCGCGTCGGTCGTGGTCAATGTCGCCTTCAAGGTGCTGCTGATGGGGCAATTCGCGCAGGTCGGGCTGGCGCTTGCGACCTCGATCGGCGGGTGGATCAATTTCCTGCTCGTTGCCTGGTTCGCGCGCCGTGCCGGTTTCGTCGGGCTCGACAAGAGGTTGAAGCGCTCGCTCGGGAAGCTGGCAATTTCGGCGGCTGTCCTGGCCGCGGTGCTCTGGGCCGCCACCGGGCCGGTGACCGACCTGTTCGCGCACTGGCGGGTACTGCGCGCCGAGGCGACCCTCGCGACCCTGGCAGTCCTCGGAATGGTGGCCTATGGGGGCGCGATCGCGGTGCTTTTCGGGCGCGAATGGCTCGCGGCGTTCCGCCGGCGGCGCGCGACGCGCCTCGCCGTCGCCCAACCAATTGCCGATTAAGTGGGCAGTTACCGCTGGGTTCACCTCCCGGGACTGTGACCCGGGATGGAGTGGACACTGCTACCATTCGAGGCTATGGGAGGGGCGGCGCGGCCTGGAAAAGGCCGAAGGGGCGCCGAATCAGACACGTTCATTGAGCGCGACCCCGGGGCAGCCGCCGCCTCCCGACCCATAACGCGACTTTGCCATGACCCGGCCCCTCGACGGAGCTTCCATGTCGATATCGTCCCCGCTGCGCTTTGGTGCCGTGCTGGCTGCAATCGCGCTCGCCGGCTGTGGAGAGCGCCAGCCCCAGAACGCCGCCCCGCCGCCGCCGACCGTGACGGTCGCGCCGCCCGTCCAGCGGACCGTCACCGACATGGACGAGTATGTTGGCCGATTCGTCGCCGTTGATTCGGTCGAGATCCGCGCGCGCGTCTCCGGCTATCTGCAGGACGTGCACTTCCAGGACGGGCAGATCGTCAACAAGGGCGATCTCCTGTTCACGATTGACAAGCGGCCGTTCCAGACCGCGCTCGATCAGGCGAAAGCCAATCTCGCGCAGGCGCGCGCCAATCTGGCGTTCACGGACGCCGATTTGCAGCGTGCGCAGCAGCTCGTCCGCGACCGGACCATCACCGAGCAGGTGTTCGATCAGCGCACGCAGGCGAAGCGCGTGGCGGAAGCTTCGGTCCAGGCCCAGGAAGCCGCCGTGCGGCAAGCCGAGCTCGATCTGCAGTTCACCGATCTGCGCGCGCCGGTCAGCGGCCGCATTGGCGATCGCCGGGTATCGCCGGGCAATCTCGTCACCGGCGGCACCACCGGGAACACGACGTTGCTGGCGACGATCGTCTCGATGGACCCGATCCGCTTCGAGTTCACCTTCGATGAAGCCTCCTATCTTCGCTACGAGCGACTCTCGGGGTCCGGAAAGGACGTCGCGAGCCGCGAAGGCAGCGTTGTCGTCTCGCTCAAGCTCATCGACGAGAAGGATTTCTCCCATCCAGGCCGGATGGATTTCGTCGACAACGTGATCGACAAGACCTCGGGCACCATTCGCGGCCGGGCCGTCTTCGCCAATCCGAACGGCGTGTTCACGCCCGGCATGTTCGGCCGGCTGCGTGTTCCGGGATCTCCGCCGGTGATCGCGCTGCTCGTTCCCGATGCTGCGATCGGCACCGAGCAGGCGCGCAAGTTCGTGATGGTGGTCGACGCAGACAATGTCGCGCGCCAGAAATACGTCACCCTCGGCCAGCTCGAGGGTGACCTTCGGGTGATCAAGGAAGGACTGCAGCGCGACGACCGGGTGATCGTCAACGGCCTGGTGCGCGTGCGGCCGGGCCAGAAGGTCAATCCGCAAGCCCAAGGGGAGAAGCGTCCCGACGGCACGGTTTCCGGCCCGCAGGCGAGCAGCAACTGAGCGGATCGCCGATGCGCATCTCGCATTTCTTCATCGACCGGCCGATCTTCGCCTCCGTCGTCTCGATCATCTTCGTGATCCTCGGGGGCGTTGCTTTCCTGCGCCTGCCGGTCGCCCAGTATCCGGAGATCGCGCCGCCGATCATCAACATTTCCGGGCAGTTTCCGGGCGCGAGCGCCGAAACGGTGGCCGAGACGGTGGTTGCGCCGATCGAGCAGCAGGTCAACGGCGTGGAGGGGATGCTCTACATCTCCTCCAATTCGACCGCGGACGGCCGCTTCTCGATCTCGGTGACCTTCGACATCGGTACCAATCTCGACATCGCACAGGTCCAGGTCCAGAACCGCGTCGCGACCGCGACGCCGCGGCTGCCGCAGCAGGTGCAGCAGATCGGCGTCACCGTGGCGAAGAGTTCGCCCGACATCCTGATGGTGGTGAACCTCTATTCGCCCGACAAGTCGCGCGACACGCTGTTCATCTCCAACTACGCGAACCTGCAGATCAAGGACGTGCTGACGCGCGTCGACGGCGTCGGCTCGATCACGGTGTTCGGCGCGCGCGACTACGCCATGCAGGTCTGGCTCGATCCCGACCGGCTCCAGTCGCTCAACCTCACCGCGCTCGACGTCACCAACGCCCTGCAGGGGCAGAACATCCAGGTCGCCTCCGGCGTGCTCAACCAGCCGCCGGTGCCGAACCAGCTCGCCTTCCAGCTCGCGGTGCGCACGCTTGGGCGCCTGTCCAATCCGACCGAATTCGGCAACGTCGTCGTCAAGCAGACCGCCGACTCGGTCGTCCGCATCAAGGATGTGGCGCGGGTCGAGCTGACCGGCCAGGACTATTCGTCGACCTCCTATTACGACCGCAACCCGTCGGTCGCGGTCGCGGTGTTCCAGCTTCCCGGCTCC
>CAYVBN010000739.1:0-1508 GCA_964449645.1 uncultured Hyphomicrobiales bacterium | reverse complement strand
ATGCTCGAGCACGACGCGCGGGCTCCGCGTCGCCTGCAGGGTATGCGACAGGATGACGAAGTCGAACGCATCGTCCGGAGAGTCGGCGAGGTCGGTGTCGGCATCGCCCTGGATCACCGCGAGCCCCTTGGCGACGCATTCGTTGACCCCCTCGCGCGAGAGCTCGATCCCGCGCCCGTCGACGCCGCGCGATTCCAGGAGCTTCAACAGTTCGCCGTCGCCGCAGCCGACGTCGAGCACGCGCGAGCCGCGCTC
The DNA here is from genome assembly GCA_964449645.1 of uncultured Hyphomicrobiales bacterium. Taxonomy (GTDB): domain Bacteria; phylum Pseudomonadota; class Alphaproteobacteria; order Rhizobiales; family Xanthobacteraceae; genus CAYVBN01. The sequence continues at coordinate 1,253 of CAYVBN010000739.1, read as the reverse complement.
GATCATCTCGGCGACGACGAGGAGGTCGACGCGCGAGCCGCCCGGCCCACGCGCCGCTTCCGCCATGGTGAGATCGCGCCTGAGCCGCGAGAGCATGCTCACCTCTGCACCGGCGCGAGGCCGCGCGCTTCGCCCGCCGAATCGAGGAAGCCGCGCACGATGGCGAACAGCTCGGGCTCCTCCAGCAGGAAAGCATCGTGGCCCTTGTCGGTCTCGATCTCGGCGAAGGAGACGCGGGCGCCGCCGGCGTTGAGCGCGCGCACGATGGCGCGCGAGTCGGAGGTCGGGAACAGCCAGTCGCTCGTGAACGAGATCACGCAGAAGCGCGTCTGCGTTCCTTTGAAGGCGTTCGCCAGCACGCCGTCGTGGTCGGCCGCGAGATCGAAATAATCCATCGCGCGCGTGAGATAGAGATAGCTGTTGGCGTCGAATCTCTCGACGAAGGTGATGCCCTGGTGGCGCAGATAGCTCTCGACCTCGAAGTCGGCGTCGAACGAGAAGGTCGGATTGCTGCGGTCCTGGAACTTGCGCCCGAACTTGCGGTGCAGCGCGGCGTCGGAGAGATAGGTGATGTGCGCGCCCATGCGGGCGACCGCGAGGCCGCGGCGCGGGTTGGTGCCCTCGACCAGATAACGGCCCTGGCGCCACTCGGGATCGGCCATCACCGCCTGCCGGCCGACCTCGTGGAACGCGATGTTCTGCGCCGAATGACGCGTCGCGGTGGCGATCGGCAGCGCGGCGAAGACGCGGTCCGGATAGCTCGCGGCCCACTGCAGCACCTGCATACCGCCCATCGAGCCGCCCGCCACGGCGAACAGCGAGTCGATGCCGAGCTCGTCGAGCAGCATCGCCTGCGCGCGCACCATGTCGCGGATGGTGATCACCGGAAAATCGAGGCCCCAGGGCTTGGCGGTGTCCGGTCGAACGGACGAGGGCCCGGTCGAGCCCATGCAGCCGCCGACCACGTTGGCGCAGATGACGAAATAGCGCTCGGTGTCGATCGGCCGGCCGGGACCGACCATCGTCTCCCACCAGCCCGGCTTGCCGGTGATCGGATGCACATTGGCGACGTGCTGGTCGCCGGTCAGCGCGTGGCACACGAGCACGGCGTTGCTGCGCGCCGGATTGAGCGTGCCGTAGGTCTGATAGGCGATCTGGAACGGCGACAGCGCGACGCCGGCGTCGAGCCGCAACGGCTTGTCGGGGCCGAAACGCACGAGCAGAGACTCCGGGTGCTCCGCCTGGCGCACCCG
>CAYVBN010000738.1:0-5162 GCA_964449645.1 uncultured Hyphomicrobiales bacterium | reverse complement strand
GAACCGGGTGTGGGTGAGGATCGACTGCAGCGCGATGGTCAGGAGGCCGCAGACCACGATGATCAGCAGGCGGTACTTGCCGATGCCGATGCCGAGCACATTGAACTGGCCCTGCAGCACGTTGGGAATCTGGATGAACTGCTGTTGCGAGCCCATCACGTAGTCGACCGCGGCGACCGACATGAAGACGAGGCCGATCGTGAACAGGACCTGGTCGAGGTGGCTGCGCTGATAGACGTGGACGTAGAGCGTGCGCTCGAACAGCGCGCCGATCGCCGCGCTGACGATGAACGCGAGCGGAAGGCCGAGCGCGAACGGCACGCCGAGCCGGTTCACCAGCACGACGGTGACATAGCCGCCCGCCATGGCGAACGAGCCGTGCGCCAGATTGACGAAATTCATCAACCCGAGGGTGACCGCGAGCCCACACGCCAGCACGAACAGCAGCATGCCGTACGCGATGCCGTCGAACAGGATGGTCAGCACGATTGCCCTTCCATCGCCGCCGCGCGAAGGACCGGCCGCCCGCAGGCGTGCCGATCGTCCGTGCCGTCCCCTCGGTCCTCTCGGGCGGCGAGTCCGAGGACCCGCCTGCCCGACACAGCCGTCACTTCTTCTTTTCGGCCGCCTTCACCGGATCCTTGACGGCCTCGAAGGTCGCGAACTCCACGTTGTAGAGCTCGCCGTTCACCTTCTCGACCTTGCGGATATAGATGTTCTGCACGATGTCGCGCGTCTCGGGGTCGATCGAGACCGGGCCGCGCGGGCTTTCCCATTTCAGGCCCTTGATGGCGCCGATCAGCTTGTCGCCGTCGGTCGCGCCATTGGTCTTCTTCAGCGCCTCGTAGATGACGTGCATGCCGTCGTAGCCGCTGACCGCCATGAAGTTCGGCCGCATGCCGTTGTTGGCCTTCTTGAAGGCTTCGACCCAGGCCTTGTTGGTGGCCGAGGGATGCGCCGCCGAGTAGAGGTGCGCCGTCACCGTGCCGATGAGCTGATCGCCCATGCCGTTGATGAGGTCGTCGTCGGTGACGTCGCCGGGGCCGATGATCTTGATCCCGGCCTTGTCGAGCCCGCGCTCGACGAACTGCTTGACGAAGATGCCGCCCTGCCCGGAGGGCACGAACACGAAGATCGCGTCGGGCTTGGCGTCGCGCGCACGCTGCAGGAATGGCGCAAAGTCCGGGTTCGCCAGCGGGAAACGGATGCTCTCGATGATCTGACCGCCGCCCTGGGTGAAGCGCTCCTGGAACGACTTCTCGGCATCGATGCCGGGCGCATAGTCGGAGACCATGCTGACGACCTTCTTGATGCCGTTCTTCAGCGCCCAATCGGCCATCGGAACAGTTGACTGCGCCAGCGTGAAGCTCGTGCGCACGATATAGGGCGAACGCTCGGTGATGATCGAGGTGCCGGCCGCGGTGACGATCTCCGGCACCTTCGCCTCGGTGGCGAGCGGCGCGACCGCAAGCGCGGTCGGGGTGACGCCGAAGCCGGCGAGGAAATTCACCTTCTCGTTGACGATGAGTTCCTGGGCGATGCGCTTGGCGTTGTCCGGAACGGCGCCGTCATCCTTGATGATCAGCTGGATTTTCTTGCCCGCGACCGTGTCGCCGTGCTGCTGCATGTAGAGCCGCGCGGCGGCGGCAATCTGCTTGCCGGTCGATTGCTGCTGACCGGTCATCGGCAGGATGAAGCCGATCTTGACCGTGCCCTGCGCCGACGCGCCGGTCGCCGCCAGGGCCGCCGCGGCAACGATGGCCGCGCCGACGATGCTGTATCTGGGTGACATCATTCTCCTCCGAATCGTCGAAACTTCTTGTGGTTTTGGGGGATGCCACGCCCGCAGAACGGCGGCGCCCAGCCCCGGTCACATGCCATTTCCGTAGCGCGGAACGCCGCCAGAGAAAAGCGCAAAACGCCGCACGCAAGAGGGCTCGCCCGGGCTTGCGGGATTCGTCCCAGCAGATTCGACTTTCGTCCAATCGTTGGGACTCAAACGGACCTGGCGCGGGACGGCCGACGTGATCCGGCCTGATTGGATTCGCTTGAACTCGTTAAGACTGCTGCGCTGATCACCCCGCACCGATCGCCCTACGCGCCCGGCAGCGTTCTGGTCAGGCCACGAGACTCTTCACCTCGCCCCAACGGGGAAGGCTCGACTTCCGAGTGAAGCGAAGAAGTCGGGTGAGAGAACCGGCGCTTCGGCTTGGGCACCGCCACGCACCGACCAAAAGCTGTGCCCCTCACCCGGCCCGCTGCTACGCAGCGCGCCGCCCCCCAACGGGGCGAGGTGAAGAGCACGCGGCTTCGCAGTCCTCAATAACTCGGACTCGCAGTCATCAATAATGCGAATTCCCGCCGGTCGCCGCTCGCGGGCTCATGACAGCCGGCGACAGTACAGCCGACGACAGTAATGGCCCGTTACACCTCGAAGAACACCGTCTCGCGGTCGCCCTGCATGTTGATGTCGAAGGTGTAGACCGGCTGGCCGTTCCGATCGGTGCGCTTCGCGATCAGGGTCGCGCGCCGCTCGGCCGGCACCAGGGAAAGGATCGGGTCGGTCTCGTTCGCGCTCTCGTCCGCGAAGTAGATCCGTGTGTAGCTCTGGCGCAGCATGCCGCGCGAGAACACCGCGACCAGGATGTGCGGCGCCTGCGCCTTTCCGTTCGGCCCCGGGACCGCTCCGGGCTTCACGGTGTCGAAACGATAGACGCCATCCTGATCGGTGGGGCAACGGCCGAAGCCCTTGAAGGCGGTGTTGGGGCGGTTGCGCGCATCGGCCGGACTGGCATAGCGCCCCTGGGCGTCGGCCTGCCAGATCTCCAGCATCGCGTCGTTGATCGGCGCGCCGTCGCCGTCGAGCACGCGACCTTCGATGCGGATGCGCTCGCCCGAGGCGTCCGGCGTCACCAGATTGTTGCTGAACGCATCGTTCCAGTCGTACTTGCCTCCGGGCGTGAGCCCATAGGCGAAGTATGGACCGACCGTTTGCGACGGCGTGATACCCGGCATCTCTCACTGCTCCATGGGGGTCTGATTGCGGCCGCGCAGCACGATGTCGAAACGGAAGCACAATGCCCATTCGGGCACGGTGTTCTCGAGATCGAAGGTCGAGATCATGCGCTGGCGCGCCTTCTCGTCGGCGACCGAGTTGAAGATCGGATCGAAGGGAAAGAGCGGATCGCCCGGAAAATACATCTGCGTCACGAGCCGCGACACGAACGAGTGGCCGAAAAGAGAGAAATGGATGTGCGCGGGCCGCCAGGCGTTGTGATGGTTGCGCCACGGATAGGCGCCGGGCTTGATGGTGATGAACTTGTAGTAGCCGTCCTGGTTCGTCTGCGCGCGCCCCGCGCCGGTGAAGTTCGGATCGAGCGGCGCCGGATGCTGGTCGACCACGTGGACGTAGCGGCCGCAGGCATTGGCCTGCCAGATTTCGACGAGCGTGTTCGGCACCGGGCGGCCGTCCTCGTCGCGCACATGTCCGTGCACGATGATGCGCTCGCCGAGCGGCTCGCTGGCGTGATGGCTGGTGAGGTCGTCGTCGCCGGGCCGCACGGCTTCGTGGCCATAGACCGGGCCGGTGAGCTCCGTCAGAGTCTGCGGCACGATGATCAGCGGCTTGCTGGGCGAACGCTTGACCGTGCTGGTATAGGCCGGCCACAGGCGCGGCGGAAAATCTTTCAGGCTTTCGGTCGGATAGGCGAGGGTCATGGCCGTGGTCCGTATGGCTTCGTGGTTGATCGGCCTCGTGTGGCGGATTTGGAGTACCTGAGACTGCGCAGCGAGCTCTGCGTGCAGGATCCGGCGAAGCGTGAGCGGTTCGCCGACACGATCATGCGCCCGTTCATCAGTGTTAGAACGCGACCTTCCACAAAACCGGTATCCGCTTTTGCGGACTGCGCTCCAAGAACCTCACATCCAAAAGCCACGCCGAAATCCCAAGCTCGTGAGTGTCACCTTGGTTTCCGAAGTTCGCAGTCCACTGCAGGGTATTGCAAACGTCCAAATCGGAACACTAGGTATTTCCCCGTATCCCTCGCCGGCACCCGCGCTCACGAGACGCGCTCCAGCGCGAGCGAAACTCCCTGCCCGACGCCCACGCACATGGTGGCGAGCGCACGCCGTGCCTTGGTCTTCTCGAGCTGGTGCGTCGCCGTCAGGGCAAGCCGCGCGCCCGACATGCCGAGCGGATGACCGAGCGCGATCGCCCCGCCATTGGGATTGACGTTTTCGGCGTCGTCGGGAAGGCCGAGCTGACGCAGGCAGGCGAGCGACTGCGAGGCGAAGGCCTCGTTGAGCTCAATCCAGTCGAAATCGCCGATCTTGAACCCGAGGCGCTCCATCAGCTTGCGGGTCGCCGGCACGGGGCCGATTCCCATGACGCGCGGCGGCACCGCCGCCGACGCCATGCCGAGCACACGCGCCCGCGGCGTCAGGCCGTGGCGTTTCACCGCATCCTCCGACGCCAGGATCATGGCGGCGGCCCCGTCGTTGACGCCGGACGCATTGCCGGCCGTCACCGTGCCGGGATTGCGAAACGGCGTCCGGAGCTTGGCGAGCGCCTCGAGGGTCGTGTCGGGCCGCGGATGCTCGTCTTTCTCGACCTTGATCGGGCCGGCCTTGCCGCCCGGAGCCTCGACCGGAACGATCTCCTCGGCGAAGAAGCCGGCGGCGATCGCCTTGCCAGCGCGCTGCTGCGAGCGCAGCGCGAACGTGTCCTGGTCCTTGCGCGCGACCTGATAGTCCTTGGCCACGTTCTCACCGGTTTCAGGCATCGAATCAACGCCGTACTGCGCCTTCATCAACGGATTGACGAAGCGCCAGCCGATCGTCGTGTCGTAGATTTCGCTCGTGCGCTGGAACGCCTCGGTCGCCTTGCCCATGACGAACGGCGCCCGCGACATCGATTCGACCCCGCCCGCGATGGCGAAATCGATCTCCCCCGCCCGGATGGCGCGCGCCGCATGGCCGACGGCGTCGAGGCCCGAGGCGCACAGCCGGTTGACCGTCACGCCCGGGACGCTGTCGGGGAAACCCGCGAGCAGCAGCGCCATGCGGGCGACGTTGCGGTTGTCCTCGCCCGCCTGGTTGGCGCAGCCGAGAAAGACCTCGTCGAGCCGGGACCAGTCGACGTTCGGATGGCGCTCGCGCAGCGC
>CAYVBN010000737.1:0-6084 GCA_964449645.1 uncultured Hyphomicrobiales bacterium | reverse complement strand
TGTTTTTCCGCGTTCAAAGCCCCTGCTCCGGGGACCTCGACCACGTAGCAGCCCCATTTGCCCTCGGTGCCGTAGAGCTGGATGAAGGTGCCCTTGCCGCCGGTGCGCTTCCATGGCGCGAGCGGCAGGTTCTGCACCTTGTGGACCCCGATGTCGCGATAGATCGGGATGCCCTCGGCCTCCATGAACAGGTCGTAGGGCGTCTTCGGCCGGCCGAACTTGCCGAAACCGGCGCGCTTGCCGCCGCTCGGCTCGTGCCAATGCGTCTGACCCGGGACATCGTGCATGGCTAGCATCCTTCTTGGTTCTGAGGTGCGCGCCGTTCGGCGCGAGGACCGGCGCTCGCGCGGACGCGGCTCCGGTGCGAATGCTCGGCGTGGCGTCGAGGATTTTGCATGCGTTTTCTACCGCCTTCCGGGTTCAATGCAAGCAAGCCGCCATGATCTTGCGGTGCGGTCACGCCTTTGCCTTCAGCATGGCGGCGAGCGGCCGCGCCGGATCGGCGAGATCGGCCGCGCTGACCGGGATGCGCCGCTCGATCAGGCGGCGCGCCGTCGCGATGTCGCGCTGCGCGTTGATGCCGAGCGCATAGGCCAGATGGTCGCCGGCGAGATCGAATACCAGCATGCTCTTGTCGGATACCGGCCGGCGCACGCGCTCGACCGGCTGGTTCGACGGCCAGCCGACGCCCTGGATATAGAGGTCGTACTGCTCCGACCAGAAGGACGGGATCGTGCGGTAGGCGTCGTTGCCGCCCGCGGCATTGCGCCCGGCGACCAGTCCCTGGTCCTGGGCGTGGCGCCAATTTTCGAGCCGCACGGAGCCGTGCGGGCCGGGAAAGCGCGTGCAATCGCCGGCGGCGAACACGAGCGGGTCGGAGGTGCGGCACTGCTCGTCGATGACGATGCCGTCATCGGTCGCAAGCCCGGCCGCGGTCGCCAGGCGATCGTCCGCCTTCGCGCCGGTGCCGACCACCACCACGTCCGCCTCGAGCCGCTCGCCGCCGTCCGTCACGATCGCGAGCCGCCCGTCCGGCAACGTCTCGGCCTTGGCCATCGCCGTGCCGAGCCGGACATCGACGCCGCGGCGGCGGTGGGCATCGAGCACGAAGGCGCTCGTTTCTTCGTCGCAGACGCGCGCCAGGATGCGCGGGGCGACTTCCAGGACGGTCGTGCTGATTCCGAGTTCGACCGCCGAAGCGGCGACTTCGAGCCCGATCAGCCCGCCGCCGACCACCAGCAGATGACGGCAGGTCTGCAGCTCGGCCTTGAGCGCCAGCGCCTGCGCCTCGGTGCGCAGATAATGCACGCGCGGCATGCCCAGCGGCAGGAGAGGGATCTGGCGCACCAGCGATCCGGTCGCCAGCACCAGCGCGTCATAGGGAAACCGTTTGCCGGCGCCGGTGACGACCTCGCGCGCCGTGCGGTCGATGGCGGTGCAGGTGATGTCGGTTTCGAGCACGATGCCTTCTGCGCCGACGCCCTTCGGCGCGGCGATCAGAGCATCCTGCGGCAGCGCCTTGCCGAGCAAAACCGCTTTCGAAAGCGGCGGCTTCTCGTAGGGCTCGCACCGCTCGTCGGTGAGCAGCCTGACCTCGGCGGCCGGATCGGTCCGCTTCGCCCCAAGAGCGGCCCAGACGCCGGCCGGCCCGCCTCCGATCACCACGATCCGTTTCATCTCGTTCCTATTGCGTTGCCGCCGGTCTGGCGGTTTTCCAATTACAATGTATCGCCGGCATGCTTGTCGCCCGCGCCGGCATTTGACATGTTAACCCTCCGCGGACGGTGCCAATGGCCGTCGCGATCCGTGCCTGCGAAACGTGATAGAGTAAGTTTCGTTCATTCGGCCCAGTGGCCAAAGCCGACGCCGGACCAGTCGCGTATGGAAAAACACACGGGTGAAGACGAGCACGAGGCTGGCGTGCACCGCCTGTCCTCTGTTGCGACCGCTTTCCATCTGCTCAAGGCGTTCTCCGAGGAGGAAGTCGAGATCGGCATCAGCGCGCTCGCCAAGCGCCTCGGGGTCGCCAAGAGCACGGTTCATCGTCTTGCCGTCACGCTCGTCTCCGAGGGCATGCTGGAGCGGAATCCCGAGACGGGACGATATCGTCTCGGCATCGCGCTGTTCCGCCTCGGTGCGCTCGTGCGCCAACGCATGGACGTCTCGAACGAGGCGCGGCCTTATCTGTTCGACCTGCGCGAGAAGACGAACGAAAGCGTGCATCTCGCGGTGCTCGACGGCACCGAGATCATGTACGTCTACAACATGGAGAGCACGCACGCGATCCGCATGCGCTCCGACATCGGCGTCCGCAAGCCTGCCTACTGCACGGCGGAAGGGCAGGCGATCCTGGCGTTCCGTCCGCCCGAAGTCATTGAGCAGATCCTGCGCAAGGGATTGCCGGCGCGCACGCCGCAGACCATCACGGATCCGGCCGAGCTGCGCAAAGCGCTCGATCTGGTGCGTCAGCGCGGCTGCGCCGTCGAGGACGAGGAGAGCGAGATCGGCATGCGCTGCATCGCCGCGCCGGTGCGCAACGATGCGGGCGAGGTGGTTGCGGCGGTCGGCGTGGCCGGCCCGGTGAGCCGCCTGTCCAAGAAGGCGCTGACCTCGTTCATCCCGCACCTGATCGAGACGGCGGCCTCTATTTCCGCGCGCCTCGGCCACCGGGCGCGCGCGGTCGGCTGAACCGCATCGCCTGTTCGCGGCGCGAGGCTCAGGCGCGCAGCGCAATCAGCATATCCTCGATGTAGTCCTCGGCGCTCGCGATCACGACCATGAGGGCGTGCGGCCGCACCTGGGCAAGGCTGTGCGACAGCGCCTCGTCGCTGGTCGCCGAGCTGCCGACCACGAGTGCGGTCGTCATCACGTGCTCAAGATGCGCCGCCTCGCCGATGATAGAGGCGGCGGGCGCTTCTTCGCCCGCCGTCGCCACCATGACGATCAGATCGGCCGTCTTGATCTCGTCGAGGAGATCGGTGGTGCGGCCGGCGAGATCGCTCAGCCAGCCGGTCATGGAGAAGGGTTCGGCGTGCGGAGCGCCGCCGAACGCCGAGGCGGTGAGGAATTGCGCGCCGTTCCACTTGAGCCCGGCGAGACGCTTGACGACGTGTTCGGCCGGACGGTCGAGCGCGATCACCTTGACGAGCCGCGGCCGGGAATTCGGCGCGTTGATGCGAAAACGCGCTTCCGCGGCCGTCGTCATGCGTGCCGATTCACTCAGCATGGCTCAACTCCTGGCAATTCCTTTGCACCGCGTTCGATCACACCGACGCGTGGGCGACGCCGGCGTGAACCTTGAGCGCCTCCTTGGCGGCGTCCTTGAACTGCTGGTCCGGTGGCAGGACGACAGCCGCCGAGCGCACGCGCTGGTGCTCGAGGTCGACGCCGGGCGGGGTGACGCCCTTCTCGACCAGGGCCTTGGCGGCGCGCAGCAGACGATGCCGTGCCATGATGATCCCGTTGTCGGTGGAGACAAGGTTCTCCTTGGTACGGTCGACGATCGGGCCCATGCTCTCCTGCAGCGAGGCGTCCTGCATGGCGATGCCTTCGACGCCGCTGTAGGTGTCGCCGCGCTTCTGCGCCGCGCGGTCCATCAGATAATCGTTGTCCTTGTTGGCGAGCGGGCGATACGTGCCGGGCGTGTACTTCACGTGCACGCCATGGCCGGCGCGCATGGCATCGAACTGCTCTTTGGTCATCGGCTTCGTCACCTTGTAGTCGAAGCTCCAGGCCCAGCAGTTCTCGTCGTCGATCGGGATCCAGAAATGCCCGTGCACCGGATGGTCGCCGCGCGGCGGGATCATCGTGAACGCCGGCATCACCCATTGGGTAATGCGCCAGTAGTACTTGCCATTCTCGGCGTTGCGGCGGGCGCCGATGTAGAGGCCGCCGGGGCTCTCGACGACCTCGAAGTGCGGTTTCATGTCGGCGAGATTGTACTGGTTGCCCTTCGAGCCCTTGAACAGCGGGTCGCTGTTCAGCGCACCCGAATGCAGGAACGAGACGTGGCTCGAATCGATGCCGCCTTCCATCGCCTGCAGCCAGTTGCATTCCTGCAGCCGCTTGGAGGTGAAGGTGCGGTCGGCCGGCACCATGATGAATTCCCATTCGGGGAGCGGCGGCTGTTTCTCCGGCGGGCCCATATAGGTCCACAGCACGCCGCCGCGCTCGATCAGAGGATAGGACTTCAGCTTGATCTTCTTGCAGAAGCCGCTCTCCACCGGCTCGGAGGGCACGTCGATGCACTGGCCGGTGTAATCGTATTTCCAGCCGTGATAGGGACAGCGCAGGCCGTTGTCCTCGTTGCGGCCGAACCACAGCGAGATGCCGCGATGGGCGCAGAACTCGTCGATCAGGCCATAGCGGCCCTGGGTGTCGCGGAAGGCGAGGAGGCGCTCGGAGAGGAGCTTCACGCGCACCGGCGGACATTCGTTCTCCGGCAGCTCCTCGGCAAGGAGCGCAGGAATCCACCCGCAGCGAAACAATTGGCCCATCGGCGTGCCGGGGCCGGTTTGGGTCAAGAGGTCGTTCTGTTCCTTCCTGAGCATGGTGCTCGCTCCCACTTGCGCGGACTGCTCCGCAGCTCCGTCGATAAGCCGTTCACGCAGGGTCGACAAGCGTCATTGACCTGCGCCGGAACGTATGGTCTATGACGACCATTGTGGTTCCTGTATGCGGAACGACGTTCCGTCCTGAGAGATGACGGTACCCTCCGGCCCGCATGGCGTCAACTCACGAGCGGACGATCATGACGACGAAAATCGAACTCTGCGGTACAGACGAGGTTCCGGTAGGCACTGCCCTGAAGGTCGAGACCGAAGGGCTGATCCTCGCGGTGTTCAACATCGATGGTGAATTCTTCGTTATGGACGACTGCTGCAGCCATGGTCCGGGCTCGTTGTCGGAAGGCTACATCGACGGCGACGTGATCGAGTGCAACTTCCATAACGGCCAGTTTAACATCAAGACCGGCGAGGTCGTCGCTCCGCCCTGCATGATTCCCCAGAAGGTCTATCCGACCTCGATCGAGAACGGCCGCGTGTTCGTCGAGGTCTGAGCCCGCCTCGCGCCTCCGCCCGCTGTCTGGATTTCTGGAGCGACTTGCTCCGGGGTCCCTGCTGATCGCTTTGGCGCTGCGGCGCTCCGGGGAAGCGTCGGAGAGAGCCCGCCCGGAAGCTCGGGGGCTCGCGCCGAGATGTCGCCGCGTTCTCCTGAGACGTGTGGTGTGGATGCCGGGCGGCGCGAACCGCCGCGCTGCTGATCTGGCCACGCGGCGCGGACAATCCACCCGACGCGGCATTCGCACCATTGCGGCCTCGGCCGGATAGCGCCCGCCGGTGCATCGGCACCGTTCGAACGCTTTCTCGCACACGCCGATTGCGCCGAAGCACAGAATCGGTCCGAACTCGAACGCATGCCTTTCTTCGGGAGTCCGCCGTGAGCGAAACGATTGCCGCGATCGTTGCCGCGCATCGGGCCAAGCGCACGACTCCCGAGGAGACGATTCGCCGCACGTTCGCGCGCATCCGCGCGCATGACGACGCCGGCATTTTCACCGCCTTGCGGCCGGAAATGGAGGTGGTGGCGGAAGCCTGTCTGGTCGCCGCCAGGGCAGCCGACCTGCCGCTCCTCGGCGTGCCGGTCGCCGTCAAGGACAACATCGACGTCGAGGGCCTGCCAACGACGGCCGGCTGCCCGGGGTTCGGCTACGAGCCCGAGGAAGACGCGACGGTCGTCGCGCGGCTCAAGCGCGCCGGCGCCGTGATCATCGGCAAGACCAGCCTCGACCAGTTCTCGGCCGGGTCGTCGGGGACCCGGATGGCGCGCCCGCCGCGCAACGCGCTCGATCCGCGGCTCGTGCCGGGCGGCTCGAGCGCCGGGTCGGCGGTCGCGGTGGCGGCCGGGCTCGTGCCACTTGCGATCGGCACCGATACGGCGGGCGGGGGCCGCGTGCCCGCGGCGCTCAACAACATCGTCGGGCTGAAGCCCAGTCTCGGCCTGGTGTCGACGGCGGGCCTCGTGCCGGCGTGCCGCTCGCTCGATTGCGTCTCGCTCTTCGCGCTCACCGTCGAGGACGCCTGG
>CAYVBN010000736.1:0-3905 GCA_964449645.1 uncultured Hyphomicrobiales bacterium | reverse complement strand
CGGCCGATCACCGGCCGCGAATCGGGGAAGCAGGGCCGCCGTCCGAGCCACGGCTCGGGCTCGAGCGGAGCACCGAGCGGCAGAAGCTGCTTCGCCGCCGGCATCAGCCGGTCGAGCTGCACCGGCGTCGGCGGCGCGTCGCGCGCGGCGAATTCAACCCCGGTGGTGAGCCGCAGGCCCTGCTCCATCGGCGCTAGGCAATAGCCGTTCTCGACGTCGACGACGGGGCGCGACAGGCCGCTGCCGTCGGTCGGGCGATAGTGGTGGTGGTAGCCACGCTTGAACGCGAGCGGCAGCCGGATGCCGAGCGGCCCCAGCAGGTCGGGCGCCCAGGGTCCGAGCGCGACGACCGCCTCAGGGGCATCGACGTGGCCCTCGGCCGTGTCGATGCGCCACAGCCGGCCGTTACGGTGCAGCGAGCGCGCATCGCCCTCGAGCACGACGCCGCGAAGCCGCGAGAAGTGCTTGGCGTAAGCCCGCGTGACGGCGAGCGGATTGGAGACGCTCGCGGCCCCCTCCCAGTGGATCGCGTGGCGGAACGCCGGGGCCAGTGCCGGTTCGAGCGCCCGCGCCTCCTCCACACTGACAACGCGCGCCACGACACCGCACCCTGCAGCAACGTCGCGCTCGGCCGCCGTGTCGGCGAAGGCGCGGTCGGTGCGGTAGATCTTGAGCCAGCCGCTCTTGCGCAGGTAGCCGGTCGCCCCCGTGACGGCCATCAGAGATTCATGTTCGGAAATCGCCTGGGCGAACAGCGGTCGGATCAGGCGCGCCGTCTCGGTCAGTCCGCGCACGCTCGTCCATGACCGATATGCGGCGAGCCAGGGCGCAATGCGCCAGAGATAACCCGCATGGTAGTTTGCTTCCGGCGCGCGTTTGAGCGCCACGCGCAAGAGGGCCGAAAGCCGGCGCGGAAATGCCGGCGGAAAAACCGTGTTGCCCTCGATGATGCCGGCATTGCCGTAAGATGTTTCTTCGCCGACGCCGCCCCGGCGTTCGAGCAGCGCAACCGACATGCCCCGCATGGCGAGGTGCAGCGCGACCGACGTCCCGACGATGCCGCCGCCGAGCACGAGCGCATCGGTGCGAGCCATGGCTGGGTCTCCCAAACAGATGTCCGTCCATGGACGGCGCGCGCGGGGCGCTCGTGTGCGGATTCGAAGTGCCTAAGAGTGTGCAATGAACTCTGACGGAGCTTCGGAATCGGGACACTCGTGGGAGATCATATAAGCACCGGGACTGCCGCCGCCATCGATGCGCTCAAGCAGATTTGACGCATGGCGCCCGCCGCAACGGCGCTGCGCCGGCAGCAAAAAGAATCGCCTTCAGGCGACCTTACAAGGCCGTGGTCGGAGCGTTGCTCGGTGCCGACGAGAGTTGCGCCTGCAAATTGAATAATTGCTGGAGCAGATTTTCGCCGGGGCCCTTGGCTCCGGATGTGCCCGGCTCGCTGGCGGACGCCGTCGCCGGTGTCGTCATCGTGAACTTGGAGCCGTCCGCATAGGTGATGGTCGTGGTGGTCGAGCCGTCGGAATTGGTGGTGGTCGTCGTGGTCGGCCCACTGCTGCCCGACGAGGTCTGACCGCCGTCCCCGGTGCCGCTCGATGACGCGGCGTGATGGTGATGACCGGGGCGCGCCGCGGCGAATTCGCTCTGGCTGATCCCGCCGTCGCCGTTCTGGTCGAGCTTGTCGAAGGCCGCGTCGGCCACCGACGGATCGAGGTTGCCGAACAGTTTCTCGAACTCGCTCTTGTCGATCCGGCCATCGCCGTTGGTATCGATGCGCCCGAACAGCCGCGCCTCGCGGCCCGACAGGCTGCCGTCCGACTGCGAGGCCTGCGGCTGCTGCTGCTCCTGCGCGGCGATCAGGGCCGACATGATGTCGTTGCTGTGCATCGCGGGCGCGGTTGAACGCGCGGCCGGTGCGGGAGCCGACGGCGCCGGCGTGCTGGAAGCCGTCGGATCGAAGGGGGACGGCTGGCTCGCGTCGCTGCTTCCGCTCGCCCCGGATGCCGCCGTGGGCTGGAGCGAGGAGAGGAACGACCACGCAGTATCTGCGGCTGCGCCGAGGAGAAGGAACATGACACGTGTCCGACAATGGCCCGAAGGCCAAGCTGCCCCTGTCGGGATCATTGGCAAGAAGCGTGCCGGGCCAGAAAGCGCGGGAAAACGGCTCTTTCCTCGAAAAGGGTGCCTCGCCGGACCGGCAGGATTTGCCCGTGCGGCCCTGCGCAGCGGCAGTTCTTGCCGCGCGCCCGGCGCACACACGTCCGATGACCAAACCGGGAGCGCCGCGTTGCCCCTCGGAACGTCGCGTGTTACCCGAACGGCGGATTTCCGGAGGAATCGATGGTTCGCCCGCTCCTGGTTGCCCCCTCGATCCTGGCCTCGGACTTCGCCCGGCTGGGTGAGGAGGTCCGCGCGGTCGATCAGGCGGGGGCCGACTGGATCCACGTCGACGTCATGGACGGCCATTTCGTGCCCAACATCAGCATCGGGCCGGAGGTCGTGAAGGCGCTGCGGCCGCATAGCCGCAAGCCGTTCGACGTCCACCTCCTGATCGCGCCGTGCGACCCCTATCTCGAAGCCTTCGCCAAGGCCGGCTCCGACATCATCACCGTGCACGTCGAATCCGGGCCGCACGTGCACCGCTCGTTGCAGGCGATCCGCGCGCTCGGCAAGAAAGCCGGCGTCACCCTCAACCCGGGAACGCCGGAATCGACCATCGAGCACGTCATCGATCTGGTCGATCTCATTCTGGTCATGTCGGTCAATCCGGGCTTCGGCGGCCAGGCCTTCATCCCGGCCGCGGTCGAGAAGATCACACGGCTGCGCGCGATGGCGGGCGGCCGGCCGATCGACATCGAGGTCGACGGCGGCATCACGCCCGAGACGGCGCCGCTCGTCGCCCGCGCCGGCGCCAACGTGCTGGTCGCCGGCTCGGCGATCTTCAAGGCCGGGAGCGCCGACGGCTATCGGGACAGCATGACGGCGATCCGCAATGCGGCCGCCATGGCGCGCGGGGAAGTGGCCTGATGATTCCACGTTACACACGCCCCGAGATGGCGGCGATCTGGGACCCGCAGACGCGATTCCGCATCTGGTTCGAGATCGAGGCCCACGCGGCCGACGCCATGGCCGAGCTCGGCATCATTCCGGCCTCCGCCGCGAAGACGATCTGGCAGAAGGGCAAGTCGGCCGTCTTCAACGTCGCGCGCATCGACGAGATCGAGCGCGAGGTCAAGCACGACGTCATCGCCTTCCTGACGCATCTCGCCGAGATCGTCGGCCCCGAGGCCCGCTTCGTGCACCAGGGCATGACATCGTCCGACGTGCTCGACACCTGCCTCAACGTGCAGCTTGTGCGCGCCGCCGACCTGCTGATCGCCGATATCGACAAGCTCCTCGCCGCGCTCGAGCGCCGCGCGTTCGAGCACAAGCTCACGCCGACCGTGGGCCGCTCGCACGGCATTCACGCCGAGCCGACCACGTTCGGTCTCAAGCTCGCGCAGGCCTATGCGGAGTTCGCGCGCGCCAAGGAGCGCCTGCTCGCAGCGCGCCGCGAGGTTTCGACCTGCGCCATCTCGGGCGCGGTCGGCACGTTCGCGCAGGTCGATCCGCGCGTCGAAGCGCACGTCGCCAAGGCCATGGGGCTCACCGTCGAGCCGATCTCCACCCAGGTGATCCCGCGCGACCGCCACGCCATGTATTTCGCCACGCTCGGCGTCATCGCCTCGTCGATGGAGCGGCTCGCCGTCGAAATCCGCCATCTGCAGCGCACCGAGGTGCTGGAGGCGGAGGAATTCTTCTCGGAGGGCCAGAAGGGCTCATCGGCGATGCCGCACAAGCGCAACCCGGTGCTGGCGGAGAACCTCACCGGGCTCTCGCGCATGGTGCGCGCCTAT
>CAYVBN010000735.1:0-7672 GCA_964449645.1 uncultured Hyphomicrobiales bacterium | reverse complement strand
GCCATCCGCTTCGCGCTCTCGCGCTCCCGTGAATTCCTCGCCGATGCCGGCTCGGTCGAGTTGACGAAGAACCCCGACGCGATGATCTCGGCCCTGCGCAAGATCGAAGGGCGGGGCGAGCTCGAAGGCGCGACCTCGGCGGTCATGGAGATGTGCGTCGACAACCCGCGCGAGGAGTTCGCCGACATCTTCGCCACCCATCCGCCGATCGAGAAGCGGATCGAGGCCCTGGTGAAATTCGCCGGCGGCCACGATCCGGGGCCGATCGCCCTGCCCCCGCCCGAGGACACGGCGGCGGATGGCGATTCGCAGCCTCCCGCAGGGCCCTGGGGCGAGCCGGAACCGGACGCAGACCCGCCGAAGCCGTTCCTGCCCGACCGGCCGCCCCTCGAACTTGGCAGAGGCGCACCCGGACCGTCCGGGACGGGGTCGGCGGAAGAATCCGGTCCGGCCTCCGGCCAGGAATCCGGCCCTTGGGGTCCACACCGCAATTGAGCCGCAAATTCAGCCGCGCTTTCATCGCTCAACCGAGTCGATTATGGTGCCCGCCGGGTCAGTACCGTCCCGAGGCGCCGGCAGAACGCCGACCGGGACGGACCACGGGGCGTCGCGGACAGTAGAAAGTCTTCCGATCTGCCGTGTCGTTACCGCGACGCCGCGGGGCGAGTATGCGCACTCGAACTCCATCCCGAAGGGGGATCAATGTCTACACCAGCAGTCATTCTCGTCGGAGCGGACAAGGGCGGGGTCGGCAAGACGACCGTGACGCGAACGCTTCTCGACTACTTCGCCGCGCGCAAGGTGCCGACGCGCGCCTTCGATACCGAGTCCCCGAAGGGCACGCTCAAGCGCTTCCACCCGGACGTCACCGAGATCGTCGACCTGACGTCGGTTCCCGACCAGATGCGGGTGCTCGACACGCTCAACACCACCGACGCCAAGGTGACCATCCTCGACATGCGCGCCGGGCTGATGTCGCCCACGCTGCGCTCGCTGCGCGACATCGGCTTTCTCGAAGCGGCCAAGCGCAATCACCTGACCTTCGTGGTGTTCCACATTCTCGGCCCGACCATCGCCTCGCTCGAGGAGATCGCCGAGACCGCCAACTTCATGAGCGATGCGAAATATTTCCTGGTGAAGAACTTCATCAACAACACCAGCTTCTTCGAATGGGACCAGACGACCTACAATTCGTATTTCAATAAGATCAAGGACGCGGTCGAGATCACCATTCCGAAGCTCAACGAGATGGCGTGCGAGCAGGTCGAGCTCGCGTCCGTTCCATTCGTCAACTTCATCGGCAACCGGAGCATGAACGGCGAGGCGACGGCCAATTCGTTCGTGCTCAGGGGCTACGTGCGCCACTGGCTCGGGAACGTCTGGGCCGAGTACGATCGGCTGAATCTCACCGGTATCGTCACGGCCGAGAAGTAGCGGCAGCGGGTGCGGCGGCCGCGAGGGGCTTCGAGGTTCGCAGCAGGGCGTCCCGTCGCGCGAAGGCGCGAGGCTTGCGGCGGCGCGGCACGGTGCGTCGCAGCCGGGCAGTTCCGAATTCGTAGAATCGGAGCACGGTCAGATTCGATATTGGGTCGCATTTTCTGCGGCGAGCCGATATCCGCTTCGCCGGAAAATGCTCCGGGAGCACGACACCGACGAGGCGAGTTGCGTGCAGGGGCGCCGTTGGCATGAGTGGGCGGACTCCCGTTTACATCGTCTGTTCGCCGCGTAGCCGCGTCGGCAAGACGCTCGTCGCACGCGTTCTCACCGAGTTCTTCTTCGTGGAGGGACGCACCGCTGCGGCCTTCGACCTCGACGAGGACGAGCCGAAGCTCCTCAACTGCCTGCCGAGCTGCACGACGGCCGGAACCCTGCGGACCATCCGCGGCCAGATGGCTCTGTTCGACCGGCTGGTGCTGGAGGACGAGACGCCGAAGATCGTCGACGTCGGCCGGCGCGAGTTCCACGAGTTCTTCACGCTCGCACAGAAGATCGACTTCTTCGACGAAGCACGGCGGCGCGGCGTCGAGCCGGTCATCCTGTTCATGATCGATCCCGACGAAACCTCCGCCCTCGCTTTCGCCGGCCTGCAGAGCCGCTTTTCCGACGCGATGCTGGTGCCGGTCCAGAACGAAGCCGTCGCCAAAGGCCACCAGATGCGCGGCAACTTCCGCTCGACCCGCGCGGCGGCGCTGCCGCTGCGCATCCCACAGCTCCAGTCGACGCTGCGGACGATCGTCGAGGAGCCGAATTTTTCGTTCGCCAATTTCCGCCAGGCCATGCCGCCCGGCTTCCCGACCGAGCTGCGCAACGAGATGGAATCGTGGATGAAGCGCGTGTTCCTCGAATTCCACGAGCTCGAGCTGCGGCTGCTGCTCGAGCGCGTGCGCACCTCGCTGAAGGACCAGCCGTAAGGCACCGGCGGCAACGCGTTCGGGAAATCAGCCGGCGCGCGTCACATCGCCGGCGAAGCGAGCCTCACACCTTGCGCGCTTGCGTGCCCGCCAGATACCGGGCCAGGTTGTCGACCAATTTGCCGCTGCCGTGCTCGCGGCTGCCGTTGTCGTCGTAGCCGTCGAGGAATGCGCCCTGCTCGTTCATGCGGAAATGGGTTCCGCCGCCGGGCGCCGGATTGAACTCGAACGTGGCGAGCGAGACCGACAGTTTCTTCTGATCGTGCCACATGTCGTAGGCATAGATGATCCGCTCGCCCGGCACGATATCGAAATAACGGGCGTCGAATTCCGTTATCAGGCCGCTCTTCCAGCGGCCCTTCAACCGCTCGCGGCCGCCGACGCGGAAGTCGAACTCGCGCTCGACCGTGGTCCACTCGTCGTTCGGCGCGGCGAACCATCCCGCCTTGGCCTCCGGCGTGGCGAATGCCTCGAACACGCGCTGCGGCGTGACGCCTTCGAAGGTGCGCTCGATCGTGAAGCTCCCGTGGGCGATGCCCGGGGAAATTGCAGCCTTGCTCATCTGGGTTCTCCATGGGGATGCCGCTTGAGGTGGGCGGCCAGCCGGTCGAGCCGCCGCTCCCATTCGATGCGTCGCTCGGAAAGCCAGCGCTCAGCCTGGCTGAGCGCGGCGGCCTCGATGCGGCAGGTGCGCACCCGTCCTACCTTCTCTGAGGCCACCAGGCCGGCGCCCTCCAGCACCGCGAGGTGCTGGTGGATGGCGGGCAGCGACATCGCGAACGGCCGGGCGAGTTCGCTGACCGACGCGGGACCGCGCGCCAGCCGCTCGACCATGGCCCGGCGCGTGGGATCGGCGAGCGCCTGGAAGGCGGCGTCGAGATTGGCGGCGGCCATCTCACCCGTCCTTGAGCGGGAAGTACTGGAAGTACGGCTCGGCCTCGGCGAGCACGCGCGCGATCGCGGGTCGGGCTTTCAGCCGCGCGAGATAGGCGCGCAACGCCGGCCAAGGGTCCAGTGACACGGCATAGTCGGCATAGAAGAGCGCCGGGAATGCCGCGCAGTCAGCCAGGGTGAAGGCCTCGCCCATCGCCCAGGATCCCTCGATCATCGGAACGATCAGATCGTAACCGCGGCGGATCTGGTCCCTCGCCTGCTGGGCGCCGAAGGGGTCCTTGCGGTCCGCGGGGCGGAGTCGCTCGGCGACGACCTGCTGACAGGGCAGATGGATATAGTTGTCGATCAGCCGGTCCTTCAGGCGGACCGCGCGGGCCGATTCCGGATCTGTCGGCACCAGCCCGCGCGCGCTCGGAAAACGCTCCGCCAGATACTCGACCACGATGGTCGATTCCGGAACCGTTTCGTTCCGGCTCTCGTCGGTGAGCACCGGGAACTTGGCAAGCGGCCAGACCGCCTGGAACACCGCCTTGTCGGCCGGATCGCTCAGGTTCACCTGCCGCGGCGCGAACGGAATCTGCACCTCATAGAGCGCGATGAGCGCCTTCCAGCAGAACGAGGAGAGCGGGTGGTAGTACAGCGTCAGCGGCATGGCGGCGTTCCAACACTTAAGTTATAACTTAACTATCAGGCTTCGCGGCGCGGCGCAAGACGGCCGCGGACCGAGGGGTCACACGCCGCGGGAATTCCGGCCGGAGATGAGTAGGAACAGGGCGGAAGGGCGGTCAGATTCGGATCAGCGCCAAGCGCTCACGCAGCGCCGGCGTCGTACAGTGATGCCCATCCCGGGAACGCGGACGCGGGGGCGCGGCAGTTCAGACGCGCGAACCGCGCATGCTCCCGAATTGAGATCGCGAATATCCCGAATAGAGAAACGTCACCGTCTCCGACGGCCTCGATTTCAAAGGCAACAAGACGATCGAATGGAACGAGAGACCGCGCGCCGCGCTCTCCCCTGCCTCCGATCAATGCCCCTCGAACGAGACGAGCGTGCGCACCGGCACGCCGAGCCTGCGGATCTTCTCCGCGCCGCCGAGATCGGGCAGGTCGATGATGAAGCAGGCGGCCAGGACCTCCGCCCCCATGTTGCGCAGAAGCTTGACGGCGCCTTCGGCCGTCCCGCCGGTCGCCACGAGATCGTCGACCACGATGACGCGCTCGCCCGCGACGACTGCGTCCTCGTGCATTTCCATTTCATCGACGCCGTATTCCAGCGAATAGGCGATGCGCACCGTCGTGTGCGGCAGCTTTCCCTTCTTGCGGATCGGAACGAAACCGGCCGAGACCTGATGCGCGACCGCGCCGCCGATGATGAAGCCGCGCGCCTCGATGCCGGCGACCTTGTCGATCTTCGAGCCGGCCCACGGCTGGACGAGCTCGTCGACCGCGCGGCGGAACGCCCGCGCATTGCCGAGCAGTGTCGTGATGTCCCGGAACACGATCCCCGGCTTGGGATAGTCGGCGATCGAGCGGACCGAGGCCTTGAGATCGTTCTCGAATGCAATGGTGGTCATGTTCGTCTCGCAATGGTCGCGGCGCCGCACGCGGCCCCACTGTGGCGAACCGTCCGGGCGCGCGCAATGGGAGGAGAAGGCGGGAAACGGCTGGCGGAGCGCCTCCGGGACAGGATCATTCAGGCTCGCGGCCGCGCCTCATGCTGACAGGATGCGCCCCGCCACGGCATCGAGCTTCTTCAGCAGCACGGGGTCGCGCGCCTCGGGCGCCGTGATGATCGCGGTGTCGAGCGCGCGGTCCGAGCCGATCGGGCACGGCTCGTGCTCGCGCGGAAAATCCGCGGCAAGGCGCGCCACCAGCCGCCGCGCCTTCTCGGCATTGGCGAGCAGAACCTTGACGACATCCTGCACCGTGACGGCGTCGTGGTCCGGGTGCCAGCAGTCGAAGTCGGTGACCATGGCGACGGTCGCGTAACAGATCTCCGCTTCGCGCGCGAGCTTCGCCTCGGGCATGTTGGTCATGCCGATGACCGAGTAGCCGAGGCCCTTGTAGGTGAGGCTCTCGGCGAGCGTGGAGAACTGCGGCCCTTCCATGCACACGTAGGTGCCGCCGCGCACGATCGAGATGCCTTCGGCCTCCGCCGCCGAAGCGATGTGAATGCGCAGACGCGGCGAGACGGGGTGCGCCATGGACACGTGCGCGACGCAGCCTTTGCCGAAAAACGAGTTCTCACGCTTGTAGGTGCGGTCGATGAACTGATCGACCAGCACGAAGGTCCCGGGCGCGAGGTCCTCCTTGAACGATCCGCAGGCCGACAGCGACACGAGGTCGGTCACGCCCGCGCGCTTGAGCACATCGATATTGGCGCGATAGTTGATGTCGGAGGGCGAGAGCCGATGGCCCTTGTCGTGGCGTGAGAGAAAGACGACCGGAAGTCCGGCGATCTCGCCGATGCGCAGCGCGGCCGAAGGCTCTCCCCAAGGGCTGCGGACCGCTTCCTCGCGAACGTTCTCGAGCCCCGGCAGGTCGTAGATTCCCGAACCGCCGATGATGCCGAGGACCGCCCTGGCCATCGATCCGCCCCGCCCTACCTGCCCGTCCGCCCGCGCGACGGGACCTGTTCGAGCGGCCGCCTCATCGGCATCCGCTCAACGCGCAACCGGTCGCCTCAGATCGAGGTCGCCGCGGAATCCTGACCGTGCGCGAGCTCGCGCGGCTTCTCGACCTGGTACCAGACCTTCTTCTTGGTGAAGTACAGAAGGCCGGAGAGCACGATCAGGAAGATGATCACCTGGAAGCCGATGCGCTTGCGCGCCTCCAGGTGCGGCTCGGACGCCCACATGAGGAACGCCGCGATGTCCTTGGAATATTGCGCCAGGGTCTGCGGCGTGCCGTCCGTGTAGGTGACCTGGTCGTCGGAGAGCGGCTTCGGCATGCCGAGCGAGTGGCCGGGGAAGTATTTGTTGTAGTTCGCGCCCGGCGGGAGCTGGAAGCCGGCCGGCGGATCTTCGTAGCCCTGCAGGATCGCGTCGATATAGTCGACGCCCTGCTCCTGATACTGCGTGAAGATGTCGAAGACGAACCACGGAAAGCCGCGCTCGAAGCTGCGCGCCTTCGCGAGCGTCGACATGTCGGGCGGCAGCGCGCCGCCGTTCGCCGCCCGCGCGGCCTGTTCGTTCGGGAACGGAGCCGGGAAATGATCGGCCGGCCGGCCCGGCCGCTCGATCGATTCGCCCTGGTCGTTGATGTCCTTGATCTTGTACTCGGCCGCGATGGCCTCGACCTGGGCCTTGCTGAACTCCGGCCCGCCCTTCTCCTCGAGATTGCGGAAGGAGAGCAGGTTCATGCTGTGGCAGTTGGAGCAGACCT
The DNA here is from genome assembly GCA_964449645.1 of uncultured Hyphomicrobiales bacterium. Lineage (GTDB taxonomy): Bacteria > Pseudomonadota > Alphaproteobacteria > Rhizobiales > Xanthobacteraceae > CAYVBN01. Next base: position 983 of record CAYVBN010000735.1, on the reverse strand, counting down.
CACGATAGATCTTGAAGCCACGCTGGAGCTGGGCGCGGTCATAGGTCCCGAACGGCCCCGCGAACGACCATTGCTGGCGCGGGGGCTGCGGCTGCTCGTCGGCGGCGCTCGCGCTGCCGGGCGAACCGGCGAGCGCGGCAAGTCCGAGCGCCAGGATGGCGACGGCCGTGGCCACCTTTCCTTTCGCCTTGAGCACCGACTCGGAGATCGAGCGCGGCAGCGCCTTCGGCGTCTCGAAATAGCCGAGCAGCGGCAGGATGACGAGAAGGTGGAAGAAGTACCAGAAGGTCAGGATGCGGGCGGCGATCACGTAGCCGCCTTCGGCCGGCCGCGAGCCGAGATACCCGAGCCCGATGCAGACGGCGACGAAGATCCAGAAGAACTGGCGATAGAGCGGGCGGTAGTTGGCCGACCTGACCTTCGAGGTGTCGAGCCACGGCAGGAAGGCCAGGATGATGACCGACGCCGCGAGCGCGACCACGCCGAGGAACTTGTTCGGGATCGAGCGCAGGATCGCGTAGAACGGCAGGTAGTACCACTCCGGCACGATGTGCGCGGGCGTCACGCCCGGATTGGCCGGGATGTAGTTGTCCGAGTGCCCGAGATAGTTCGGGATGTAGAACACGAACCAGGCGTAGAGGATGCAGAACAGCGCCATGAAGAAGCCGTCCTTCACGGTCGCATAAGGCGTGAAGGGCACGGTGTCCTTCTCGGACCTCGGCTCGATGCCGGCCGGGTTGTTCTGCCCGACGACGTGCAGCGCCCAGATGTGCAGGACGACCACGCCGGCGATCGCGAACGGCAGCAGATAATGCAGGGAATAGAAGCGGTTCAGCGTCGGGTTTCCGACCGCGAAGCCGCCCCACAGCCAGGTCACGATCGTCTCGCCGACGACGGGAATTGCCGAGAACAGGTTGGTGATGACGGTCGCGGCCCAGAAGCTCATCTGGCCCCACGGCAGCACGTAGCCCATGAAGCCCGTC
>CAYVBN010000734.1:0-6063 GCA_964449645.1 uncultured Hyphomicrobiales bacterium | reverse complement strand
TGGCCGCGCTCCTTGCAGTCCGTGATGAGGGTGAGGATCGCCCGGTACTTCTCGGCGGCGGTGCGATAGACTTCGTCGTCCTCGTCGAGGCGCATCACCGGCATGTTGGTGGGGATCTCGAGCACTTCGAGATTGTAGATGTCGAGGAACTCGTCCGCCTCGGTCAGCGCAGTGCCGGTCATGCCGGCGAGCTTCTCGTACATGCGGAAATAGTTCTGGAACGTGATCGAGGCGAGCGTCTGGTTCTCGGGCTGGATCGGCTGGCGCTCCTTGGCCTCGAGCGCCTGGTGCAGGCCTTCCGAATAGCGCCGGCCCGGCATCATGCGGCCGCTGAACTCGTCGATGATGACCACCTCGCCGTTCCGGACGATGTAGTCCTTGTCGCGCTGGAACAGCTTGTGGGCGCGCAGCGCCTGGTTGACGTGGTGCACGGTCGAGACGTTCTCGACGTCGTAGAGCGACTCGCCCTTGAGCAGATCCGCTTCCTGCAGCATCCGCTCCATCTTTTCCATGCCGGCTTCGGTCAGGGTGACGGTGCGCTGCTTCTCGTCGACTTCGTAGTCGGACTTGTCGAGCCTCGGAATGAAGGCGTCGATCGTGTTGTAGAAATCGGAGCGGTCGTCGAGCGGCCCGGAAATGATCAGCGGCGTGCGCGCCTCGTCGATCAGGATCGAGTCCACCTCGTCGACGATCGCGTAGACGTGCCCGCGCTGGACCATGTCCTCCAGCCGGTACTTCATATTGTCGCGCAGATAGTCGAAGCCGAGCTCGTTGTTGGTGCCGTACGTGACGTCGCAGTCGTAGGCCTGCTTGCGCTGCTCGTCGTCGAGCCCGAGCACGAGGGTGCCGACGGAGAGGCCGAGAAAGCGATAGACTTGGCCCATCCACTCGGCGTCGCGGCTGGCGAGGTAATCATTGACGGTGACGACGTGAACGCCGCGCCCGCTGAGCGCGTTGAGATAGACCGGCAGCGTGGCGACGAGCGTCTTGCCCTCGCCGGTCTTCATCTCGGCGATCTTGCCTTCGTGCAGCACCATGCCACCGATGAGCTGGACGTCGAAATGGCGCTGGCCGAGCGTGCGCTTCGCCGCCTCCCGCACCGTGGCGAAAGCCGGCACCAGAAGGTCGTCGAGCGACTTGCCTTCGGATAGCTGCCGCCGGAACTCGTCGGTGCGCGCGCGCAGCGCCTCGTCGGACAGCCCCACGAGCTCCGGCTCGAGCGCATTGATGGCATCGACACGCCCCCGGTAGCTGCGAATCCGACGCTCGTTCGCCGAACCGAACAGCTTCTGCGCAAGGGCGCCGATCATGTGGGGGTCCTTTCTTCTCCCGCTCCGGCTCCGCCGCGGCTCGCGTCCCGGGTGCGCAGCCGGCGTGCCGCCCGATCGGAATACGGCGCTTTTCGGGCTACTGTGAGACGCAACTTGGATGCCCTCGCGGAGCGGGCCGGCGAGTGGTGGCCGAGAGATAGGAGGGGGTCCGATCCTTGTCAATCGGCCACATTTTCGCGTTCACGTCGTCGTTAGGAACCCGCCTCCATTCTTTCGTTGCCAATGACGGACGATTGGGCGAGTGTCCGGCCCCAAACCGCCCAGGGGGCGGTGGGCTCAGCCATTATCCCTAAGGATCACCTCATGTCGTCGTTGCCGCAACTGCGTTCCACTTCTTCGATGCCGCGCGCATCGCGCTCGGGCTGGCTGGCAGCGGCGGCGGGTGCCGCGCTGTTGCTCGGCTCGCTGACCTCGGCGTGCAGCGAGGCGCAGAGCGCCGACCCGGTGCTGGCGCGGGTGAACGGGGTCGACATCCATCAAAGCGACCTCTCGATCGCCGAGGAGGAAGTCTCCGGCAGCTTGCCGCCGACCGCGACCGAACAGGCGAAGCGCGACTATCTCATCACCTATCTGTCGGACATGATCCTCGTGTCCAAGGCCGCCGAGGCCAAGAAGCTCGCCGACAGCGACGACTTCAAGCGCCGCCTCGCCTTCGCGCGCAACAAGGTGCTGATGGAGACCCTGCTCCAGAACGAGGCCAAGAGCGCCGTCAACGACCAGGCCCTGCACCAGGTCTACGATGAGGCCGCCAAGCAGATGGGCAACGAGGAAGAGGTCCACGCCCGGCACATCCTGGTCGAGACGGAGGACGAGGCGAAGGCGGTCGAGGCGGAGCTCAAGAAGGGCGCCGATTTCGCCGAACTGGCCAAGCAGAAGTCGAAGGACCCGGGATCGGCCGACGGCGGCGACCTCGGCTACTTCACCAAGGACCAGATGGTGCCGGAATTCGCCGCGGCGGCGTTCAAGCTCGACAAGGGCCAGATCTCCGATCCGGTGAAGAGCCAGTTCGGCTGGCACATCATCAAGGTCGAGGACAAGCGCAAGCGCCAGCTCCCCGAGTTCGACAAGGTCAAGGACCAGCTCCAGACCTACGTGATGCGCAAGGCGCAGTCCGAGCTCATCACCAAGCTGCGCTCCGAGGCCAAGATCGAACGTCTTGACCAGCCGCAGGGCGGCGACCAGAAGAACGATCAGAAGAAATAAGGGCCGTACGGCCGGGGGGGCATCGGAATGGCGACCGCGGTCTCTCCGCTCGCGCCAGCGCGCGTGCCGGACATGCCGCCGATCGTAGGCGTCAGGCTTGCGACGGCGGCGGCGGGCATCCGCTACACCGGCCGCACCGACGTGCTGCTCGTCACCCTCGGCGAGCGGACCAGCGCCGCCGGCGTCTTCACCCGCTCGAAATGCCCCTCCGCCGCAGTCGACTGGTGCCGCGCCCAGATCAAGGCCGGAACGGCGCGCGGGCTCGTCGTCAATTCCGGCAATGCCAATGCGTTCACCGGCAAGACCGGACGGCAGGCGACCCGGCTGACGGCCGAGATCGCCGCCAAGACGCTCGGCTGCCGGCCCGACGACATCCTGCTCGCCTCGACCGGTGTCATCGGCGAGCCGCTCGATGCGCGCAAGTTCGCCGCCGTCATGGACGGGCTGCACGCCGCGGCCGCACCGGAGCCGTGGCTCGACGCCGCCAAGGCGATCATGACCACCGACACGTTTCCGAAGCTCGCGACCGCAAGCGCGAAGCTCGGCAACACGACCGTGACGATCAACGGCATCGCCAAGGGCGCCGGCATGATCGCCCCCGACATGGCGACCATGCTGGCCTTCGTCTTCACCGACGCGCCGCTCTCGCCGCGCGTGCTGCAGGGCCTGCTCCGACGCGGCGTCGAGGACACGTTCAATGCGGTGACGATCGACGGCGACACCTCGACCTCCGACACGCTGCTCGCCTTCGCCACGGGTGCCGCGAGCGAACGTGGCGCGCCGCGCATCGGCCGTATCGCCGATCCGCGGCTGCGGGCCTTTTCCAAGGCGTTCGACGCGGTTCTTGCCAATCTGGCCGAGCAGGTGGCGCGCGACGGTGAAGGCGCGCGCAAGCTCGTCGAGGTGGTCGTCGAAGGCGCGGTGTCGAAACGTTCGGCGCGGCGCGTCGCCCTCTCGATCGCCAATTCGCCTCTGGTGAAGACCGCGATCGCCGGCGAAGACGCCAACTGGGGCCGCGTCGTCATGGCGGTCGGCAAGGCGGGCGAGCCGGCCGACCGCGATCGCCTCGCCATCTGGTTCGGCGGCATCCGGGTCGCCCACAAGGGCATGCGCGACCCCGCCTACGACGAGGCGGCCGTCTCGGCGGTGATGAAGAAACCGGAGATCAGCCTCAAGGTCGCGCTCGGGCTCGGACGCGGCCGCGACCGCGTCCTCACCTGCGACCTGACCAAGGAGTATATCGCCATCAACGGCGACTACCGATCCTGACGGATCGGCCGGACGAATCCCGGGATCCACGCCCCGCCAGCAAGAACGTGTTAACCATGCTCGGGCCGACTTTCGTCAGCGCCGTTGTGGCGTCCTTAACTCGGCGCCGGATAAGGCTGGGACCAGGGTCGTGAGTGTGAAACTCGTTCTCGTCGCCGCATGCGCGCTCGTCGATGTTGACGGGCGGGTGCTCATCGCCGAGCGGCCCGCAGGACGGACGATGGCGGGTTTGTGGGAGTTTCCCGGCGGCAAGATCGAGCCGGAGGAACGCCCGGAAGACAGCCTCATCCGCGAACTGAAGGAGGAACTCGGGATCGTCGTCAGAGAGCCATGCCTGGCGCCACTGACCTTCGCGAGCCACGCGTATCCGGATTTCCATCTCCTGATGCCGCTCTATGTCTGCCGGCGCTGGGAGGGAACGGTCACGCCGCTCGAAGGCCAGAGGCTCGCCTGGGTGAAGCCGAACCGGCTGCGGGATTATCCGATGCCGCCCGCCGACGTGCCGCTCATCGCCCATCTGACGACGCTCCTGTAACCCACGCGGATGGCGCCCCATCTGCCGAACCGAACGGGACGACAGCGATGAAACCCACGACATTCGACCGAGTGCGTCGTCTCGCGACGACCGCCGCGCGCCTCGTGTCCGATCGGGCCGCGGCCACGTCGATCGAATACGCGATGATCGCGGCCGGCGTCTCGATCGTGATTCTCACGGCCGTGGGGAGCATCGGCACGGCCATCAGGACGAATTTCTACGACCGGCTCATCGCGCTGATGTGAGCCGGCCGATCGCCGATCAGACCACGTTCCGATTTGTACGTTCTGATCTGATTGAATCGCAACGCGCTTCGAATTTCCGATTTGCTCGCATTTTCTGCGGCGAACCGGGTTCCACTTCGCCGGAAAATGCTCAGTGCCCCGCCTTCTCGCCGGCCGGGAGCTCCCGCGTCCCCAGGGCATCGGCGAGGCGCGTGCGCGCCGACCCCGGGCGCAGCGGCTGCTGCTGATCGGGATGCGGGGCCCAGCCCGACAGCCATACGATCTCGAACGTGGCGCGGACACGGCCGTCGGGATCGGCGAACCGTTCCGCATAGATCTCCGCCATGCGCATCAGCGTCGCGCGCCGCAGCGGCGCGTGCCGGCGCTCGTGCAAGGCGTTCGTGGCCCCCATGCGGCGCAGGTCCTGCATGAGGACGAACGGCGAGGCATAGCGCACCGTCAGGCGGTCAACGTCGGTCACCGGCAATGCAAAGCCCGCGCGCTGTAGCAGCGCGCCCATGTCGCGCACGTCGGCGAACGGAAACACGCGCGGAGAAACCCCGCCTTCGACTTCGGTTTCCGCTGCGGCGAAGCTCTGACGCAGTTCGGTGAGCGTCGCGCCCCCGAGCATGGCGGCGAGGAACAGTCCGTCCGGCTTCAAGGCGCGGCGCACCTGCAGCAAGGTGCCCGGCAGGTCGTTCACCGATTGCAGAGCGAGCGCGGAGACGACGAGGTCGAGACTGCCCTCGGCGAACGGCAGCGCCTCCTCGTCGGCGACGACGTACGGCCGGGCGCCGTCGCTCTCCAGGTCGCTGCCGACCCCGATTACCGCCCCCAGGCCCAACCGGCCAGCCAGCCGCGTTCGCAGCGCATCGGTCGGCGTGCCAAGGTCGACCGCGTGGTCGAACGTGCGGACCACCGCCGCCAGCCGCTCGGCCAGTTCGTCCGCCGCCCGGTCGAGCAGAAAGGTCGCCGGGCCGAGCGCGCGGGCCCGCCGGCGATGGCGGCGCAGCAGCGGACGATCAAAGACGACGGGCGCCGACATGGTCCCTTCTCGGCTGGAACGCGCTTCCGGCGAAGAAAATGCGATCGGATACAAAACCCTGGGGCAGGTTCCGATTCAATCGCATCGGAGCCTGCTCCCGCCCGACTTAGTCACGACTGACCGGGCCGTCAAAGGCGAGCGCGACCCGCAAGAGCGGCCGCGGGTCTGCACGGGATCGCGCCAGCTTCATGAGCTGGCGCCAGGTCTTGCCAGCGAACGCTTACAGTTCGCCTGGGCATGCGTTAGCTTTGCGCATGCGCGCGGGGGGCGAGGCTACCGGCATCGTTATGCGGTTGAGACGCGCCGCGGGTCCGCTCGGCCGTGCCTGTCGGCTCGCCCTCGATCTCGCGCTGCCGCCGCTGTGCCCGGCCTGCCGTGAGCTGGTGGGCGGCGAGAACGGCCTGTGCGCCGGATGCTGGGCGCGCCTGTCGTTCATCGCACCGCCCTATTGCGAAC
>CAYVBN010000733.1:0-3497 GCA_964449645.1 uncultured Hyphomicrobiales bacterium | reverse complement strand
TGGACGACAGCGAGACCCGCTTCGATTGCGCGAGCGACGCCATCAGGGCGCGGACCGGCGCGGCGTCGCGGCCGGTCTCCTCGAACTGCAGCCGCTCGAAATTCGACGAGACCTGGATGTCCATCGAGGGCGAGGCGGTCGGCACGACCTCGCGCAGCTCGTAGGCACCGGTTGCCAAGGTGCGCGCCAGGATGTCGTTGACGTTGGTGGCGATCACCAGCCGGTCGACCGGCAGGCCCATGCGCTCCGCCACGTAGCCGGCGAACACGTCGCCGAAATTGCCGGTCGGCACCGTGAAGGCGACCTTGCGGTGCGGCGCGCCGAGCGCCACCGCGGCGGTGAAGTAGTAGACGACCTGTGCGACGATGCGCGCCCAGTTGATCGAGTTGACGCCGGAGAGGCGCACACGGTCGCGGAACGCGTGGTGGTTGAAGAGGTCCTTCACGACGGCCTGGCAGTCGTCGAACGTCCCCTCGATCGCCACCGCGTGAACGTTGTCGTCCGCCGCTGTCGTCATCATGCGGCGCTGGACGTCGGAGATGCGGCCCTTCGGAAACAGAACCACGAGATCGACCTGCGCGCGGCCGCGAAACGCCTCGACCGCCGCCCCGCCGGTGTCGCCCGACGTCGCCACTACGATGGTCGAGCGCTCTGCGCGCTGCGCGAGCGCGTGGTCCATGAGGCGGGCGAGGAGCTGCATCGCCAGGTCCTTGAACGCGAGGGTCGGGCCGTGGAAAAGCTCCAGCACGAAATCGTTGCTGCCGAGTTGCACCAGCGGTGCCACCGCCGGATGGCGGAAGGTGCCGTAGGCCTCGCGCGCCATGCGCGACAGCGTGGCGTCGTCGACCTCCTCGCCGACGAACGGCCGCATCACCTCGACCGCGACCTCTGCGTAAGGCCGCCCGGCAAACGAGGCGATCGTCGCCGCATCGAGCCGCGGCCAGCTCTCGGGCACATAAAGGCCGCCGTCGCGCGCGAGCCCCGCCAGGGTCACGTCGAGAAAGCCGAGCGGCGGGGCCTCGCCGCGGGTGGAGACATATTGCACGGGTCCGATCCTCGGGTCGGGCGGGCATCGTCCGGACCGGCGCACGCCGGCCCGGCCCCTTATTATAAGCCATTGAATATGCTTGAATTCCGGAGCAGGCTTTGCCCGCCGGAACCCTCTGCGCCCCGGCACACTAGAGCATTTCCCGGCGCAGTGGGAACCGGTTCGCCGGAGAAATTGCGCCCGACAGGAAATTCCCGGGCACGTTCCGAATTCAGTCGAATCGGACCGGGATGCGCCTTCGGCGAACGGGAAAGCGGCTCGCAAGCCGCCCTTAGGCGGCCGTCAGGGACGCCGGGCGGCCCGCTCCTCCCGCCGGCGTCCCCAGGCCCAGATGGCGAACAGAACCGCCAGCACCGCCGCGAGGCCATACCACGTGATCGCGTACTGCAGGTGGTTGTTGGGCAGATTGGGCTGCACGCGTCCGGCCCGCGGCAGGCCGCCCGGAGGCTGCGGGGCCTCCTGTTCGACATAGAACGGCGCCACCGCGCCCCAATGCTTCGCCTCGGCCATGGCGAGATGATCGCGCGCGAACCAGAGATTGCGCGCGGGGTCGCCATTCGGGGTGAATAGCCCAGGTTTCTCCGGCCAGCGCAGGGCCCCGATCACCTCGACCGGTCCCCTCATCTGCCCGTCCGGCCGCGACGCGGCGTCCTCTTTTCCAAGCGGAACGAAGCCGCGGTTGATCACCACGAGGCTGCCGTCCGACAGCCGGGCGGGCGTGAACACCCAATAGCCCGCGCCCGCGACATCGGGCCGGAAGGACGAGCCCGCCGTATAGACGAGCGCTTCCTGGTCGTTGAGAAACTCGGCGCGAAACCGGACGCGGCGGAATTCATCGGCCTGCTGCGTGAGCTGCGGCCACGCGGCGCTGGCCGGCAAGGCGACGGGCGCCGCCGAGAGGCGCTCGTCGAGCATGGCGATCAGCCCTTCCTTCCAGGCCTTGCGTTCGACCTGCCAGGTGCCGAGCCCGATCAGCACGGCAAATCCCACGAGCGCCAGCACCGCCGGTCCGAGCAGGCCGCGCCGTCGATCGCCGGACGGAACCGCCACGCTCACGCCTTTTCCCTCGGAACGAGCCGGCCTTCGGCCGCCTTGTGGTGATACTGCAGGGCGATGAGAAGACCCTTCATCGGGCGGAGAGGCCCCAGCGTGGTGAGCAGAATGAGCGGCCCCCACAGCACGGCATGGACCCAGAACGGCGGCTGGTAGAGCACCTCGGTGACGAGCGCCGCTCCGACCACGACGAATCCCGCGAAGAAGATGATGAAGATCGCCGGGCCGTCGCCGGAATCCACGAACGAGAAATCGAGCCCGCAGTTGTCGCACTGCGGACGCAGTTGAAGAAATCCCCGGAACAGCTTGCCCTTGCCGCAGCGCGGGCAACGGCAAGTGAGGCCGGCGAGCACCGGCGAGGGGGAAGAAACGGGCGTTTCCGTCACGAGCGCCTCCGCGGCGCGATCGAGGCAGCCTGGGATACGGGCGAATTCCTGCGACAGTCCCTGCAGCAAATTCCTGTCGCGAGCCGGCGTGCCTCGCGGCGGCGGCTCCACCCGATTTATTTAGAGCGCGATCCGCAAAAGTGGAGACCGGTTTTGCGCAAGATCGCGCTCTAACTTGATGAACTGGCGCATGATCCTGTCGGCGAACCGCTCACACGTCGCCGAACCATGAGCCAGGTGTCATTCCTCAAAGCGAAAGGGCGGCCTCAGGCCGCCCTCTCCTGCAACGCGTCTCACTCGGCCCCGATCGGGCCCGCACCCCACACGTAGATGCAGGCGAACAGGAACAGCCAGACGACGTCGACGAAATGCCAGTACCAGGCGGCGAACTCGAAGCCGAGGTGCTGCTTGGAGGTGAACTGCCCCATGAGGGCGCGCACGAGGCAGACGATCAGGAAGATCGACCCGATGATCACGTGCGCGCCGTGGAAGCCGGTCGCCATGAAGAACGTCGCGCCGTAGATGTTGCCGCTGAACGGGAACGCCGCGTGGCTGTACTCGTAAGCCTGCACGCAGGTGAACGTGAGGCCCAGCGCGATCGTGCAGATGAGGCCGAGCTTGAGCCCCTTGCGGTCGCCCTCCAGCAGCGCGTGATGCGCCCAGGTGACCGTGGTGCCGGAGGTCAGCAGGATGAGCGTGTTGAGCAGCGGCAGGTGCCACGGATCGAAGGTCTGGATGTTCTTCGGCGGCCACACGCCGCCGGTGAAGGCGACGCGCGCGACCTCATGCGCCGAATCGGGAAACAGCGCCGTGTTGAAGTAGGCCCAGAACCACGCGACGAAGAACATCACCTCGGAGGCGATGAACAGGATCATCCCGTAACGCAGGCCGAGCTGGACGACCTTGGTATGGAAGCCTTCCTTCGACTCCTTGATGACGTCGCGCCACCACGACAGCATCGTGTAGAGGACGCCGATGACACCGGGAGCGATGAACCAAACCGATCCACC
>CAYVBN010000732.1:0-2270 GCA_964449645.1 uncultured Hyphomicrobiales bacterium | reverse complement strand
CATCTGCCGCTTCTTCCAGGGTCTCGGATTGGGCGCCGAAATCGTCGTCGGCTACTCCACGCTGACCGAGTTCGTCCCGCCGGCGACGCGCGGGCGCTGGCTCGCCTTCATGTCGTTCGTGGTGGTGGCGGGATTCCCGGTCACCTCAGTGCTGTCCTACCTCATCGTTCCGACCTTCGGCTGGCGGCCGCTGTTCGTCATCGCCGGCATCGGCTCGCTGATCGTCTGGTATCTGCGCAAGGCGCTGCCCGAGTCTCCGCGCTGGCTCGAATCGAAGGGCCGCAATGCCGAAGCCGAAGCCCTGATGCAGACGATCGAGAAGGAGGTCGGCGGAGCCGGCCCGCTGCCGCCTCCGCTCAACACCGTGGCGCCTCCGCCGTTCGATGCCACCGCCATGCTGCGGTCGCCGATCCTGCAGCGCATGATCGTCGGCAGTTGGGTGCTGATCACCATCAACACGCTGATCTTCGGCTTCGTGATCTTCCTGCCGCAGTTCTTCCTGCGCCAGGGGCTCACCATCACCAGCTCGCTCGGCTATACGGTCGTGCTCGCCGCCGCGTCGCTGGTCGGCTGTGCGATCGGCGCCTACACGTCGGATTTCATCGGCCGGCGCTGGAGCATCATCGGGGCCTCGGTCCTCACCATCATCACCGGCTGGATCTACGCGAGCTTCAAGCCCGATTCCGATCCCGTGCTGGTGCTGAGCGTCGGCTTCGTGCTGATCGTCGCCATCTACATCCAGACCGCGATCCTGTTCGGCGTCTACACGCCGGAACTGTTCCCCACCGAGATCCGCCTGCGCGCCAACGGCATCTGCAACACGCTCGGCCGCGCCGCCACGGTGGTCTCGCCGTTCGTGGTCGGATCGTTGATGGTGACCTACCAGCTCCCCGGCGTGATCGGCCTGATGGTGGCGCTGCTCATCATCCAGATCGTCGTCGTCTGGGCCTGGGGCGTCGAGCCGGCCCGACGCGGCCTCGAAGAGGTCGCGGCCGCCAAGGCCGTGAGTTGACTTGGAACTCCAACGGGGCCCGCGCTCGGTGGTGCTTTACTGCCGCGTTCAATCATCGACTCGCGAGCCCCCTCACCCGATTTTCTCGCTGCGCTCGAAAACCGACCTCTCCCCAACGGGGCGAGGTGATGTGCCCTTGGCCGAGCAATGCCTCGCTGGCTTGTGAGAATTTGCTGCCTCGCCCGAAAGAAAGAAATGAGAAATAGAAGACGGCGAGCCAACGCACGCTTCACCTCGCCCCGTTGGGGAGATGTCGCCGAGCGGCGAGGCGGGTGAGGGGGAACAAACTTAAGTTGGATCGAAAAAGTCTAGCCGCGTCCAAGATCGATCCCGCAGCGAGATTGCCGCGCACTCACTTCGTCAGCCGCACGCCGGCGCGGCGGCCCATGTCGCGGCAATCCTCGTCGGTCTTGAGACCGGCGGCGTGGATTCCGAAAGCCGCGAGGTCCTCGTCGCGTTCCTCGGTGTCGCCGCTGACCCCGACGGCGCCGATGACCTCGCCGGAGTCGTCGCGAATCTGGCGGCCGCCGCCCTCGGGGAAAATCTGGTCGTCGCTCGCCGCGATGAGATAGCGCATGAACGCCGGCTTCTCCTCGTTGCGGACGCGCACGAGGCTCGACGATCGGCCGAGCGCGAGCGCCGCATAGGCCTTGCCGAAGGCCATCTCGAAACGGATCATCGAGCAGCCGTCCTCCTTCTGGAAGGCCTTCACCTTGCAGCCCGGCTCGACCACGATCACGCTGAGCGGACGGCATTCGAGCTCGGCAGCGCGTTGCAGGATGGCCTCGATGATCCGGTTGGCTTGCGCGAGCGTGAGGGCGGGCATCGGGACTCCTTCGGTGCGAGAGGCGAATGACGATAGAGGTGAATTGCAGGCGGCGCGCTATTTCGCGCCGTTCAGCGTGGCGCGGAACGGGTGCGCCGGATAGACGCCGAGAATCTTCAGCTCGCTCGAGAAAAAGGCCAGCTCCTCGAGGGCGAGCGCGAGATTGCGGTCGTCCGGATGGCCCTCGACGTCGGCATAGAACTGGGTGGCGGCGAAGTTGCCCTCGATCATGTAGCTCTCGAGCTTGGTCATGTTGACGCCGTTGGTGGCGAACCCGCCGAGCGCCTTGTAGAGCGCGGCCGGGATGTTGCGCACCTGGAACACGAAGGTGGTGATGACCGGCCCGTTGTTGGCGGGCGCCCGCGTGTCATCGCGCGAGAGCACGACGAAGCGGGTCGTCGAATGCGACTCGTCCTCGATGTTCTCGGCCAG
>CAYVBN010000731.1:0-4802 GCA_964449645.1 uncultured Hyphomicrobiales bacterium | reverse complement strand
CCGGCCCGAAACCGCTCCCTGCGCGTCAGCGGCACATGCTCAGCGGCACATGGCTGTGGTGACGAAGCTCTCGTATGTGCAGACCTCCGGGGTGCGCGGGCGGCCTGAGATCACCACCTCGGCCGGACAGTTCTCCGCGCTCACGGTGTCGAGACTGGCACCCGACGCGAAGCCCTGGATCCGGCACAGCTTGTCGACTGCCGCCTGACAATCGGGCGCGCCGTTCGGCGCCGTGGCGCACCGTTCGTGTCCGACCACGATCCGGCTGACCGGCAGGCGTCCGACCACGTCGGCCGTGCCCTTGGCGGCATCGGCCGCTCCCTTGGCGACGCCGCTCGCGGCGCTGCCGGCTAGCGAGCCGAGCGTCGACAACGTCCCCCAGGCATTGCCGAGGCCCGTCCCCGCGGCCGAAAGCGATTGCTCGAACAGATGCCCGAAGGCATCGACGAGCCCCGGTCCCTGCGGCGGAGTGGTGCTGGGCAGCGGAGTGGTGCTGGCGGCAAGCGGTGGCTCGACCGGCGGGGGTGCGGCGTCCTGGGGCGGCGGCGGATCGTTCTGGGGCAGCGTTCCGTCCTGGGCGGCGAGCCGATGCGCCCCCGCAACAAGCACCATTGCTCCGCACAGCATGCCGAGAGCGGCTCCGAAACGGAATCCCCCGCTCCGCGTCCTTCGTCCTCTCCTCGCATCAAGACCCTGCATCCCGAAGTCTCCCGCCTCCCCCAAAGCGCGATCCGCAAAAGTGGATACCGGTTTTGTGCAAGATCGCGCTCTACCTCGATAAACTGGCGCATGATTTTTCGGCGACCCATGCGCTGCCGTCGCCCTGCCTCCCCGCCAGCGATCAGAACACGTAGAAGGCCGCGATGATGCCTCCCAATAGCACCAGCGCGCCGACCGATACCCAGAACCCCAGCCGCTCCTCGATGATTTTCCGCGCCTGCACGCCGTAGCGGTTGAGCAGGAACGCCGCGAAGTAGAAGCGGGCACCACGCGTCAACAACGACAAGCCGATAAAGAGTGCGAAATTGTAGCCGGCGAATCCCGACGTAATGGTGACGATCTTGTACGGGATGGGCGTCAAGCCCTTGATGAGGATGATCCAACTCCCGTAGCGGGCATAGGCCTCGCGGAAGGCCTCGACCTTGTCGCCGTAGCCATAGAGCTGGATCAGCCAGTGTCCGAGCGAGTCGTAGAGCAGCGCCCCGATGAAGTAGCCCACGATACCGCCTGCGACCGAGGTGAGCGTGCAGATCGTCGCGTAGCTCCAGGCCTTGTCGGGCCGGGCGAGCGACATCGGTATCAGCATCGTGTCGGGCGGAACCGGGAAGAACGAGCTCTCTGCAAAGGAGATCGCGCCCATCAGCCAGGATGCGTGAGGTTTCTCGGCGGCGGCAATGCACCAGTCGTAGAGGCGTCGAAGCATTGCGGCTGCTTAGCGCATGATCCGCCGCAGGGGAACCGTGCCGGTCGCGGCCGAAGCACCGGGTGCCGGCTCGGCGAACCGGTGCCCACTTCGCCGGAAAATGCCCCTAGCCGGACTGACGATGCCGCCGGCGGGCCTTGCGCACGCGCACCACCCGAGCGGGGGTGATGCGCCGGCGCGACTTGGTGCCGGCCGGCTCCTTCAGCAGCTTCTCGGCAATGCCGAACAGGCGTTCGCGCCGGTCCATCTCGTCCCAGACGTCCTTGGGCTCGACCCCGGAGGCGGTCCAGAGCACGACCAGGTTGTAGAGGAGATCGGCGCTCTCGCGCACGACCGCCTCGCGGCTGCCGTTCACGGCATCGATCACGACCTCGATTGCCTCTTCGGCGAGCTTCTTCGCCATCTTGCCGCGCCCGGCGCGCAGCAAGCGCGCGGTCCGCGAGGTCGCGGGATCCGCGCCTTCGGCGGCCACCACGGCCCTGAACAGGCGATCGATCGAATCACTCATGGCATGAGCATACTGCAAGTGTCGTAACGGAGTGATAACGCCGACGCCGAATTGGCCCGACCGGCCACCCGTTCGTCGCGTCCGCCTGCCGCGCGCCCCTCATTCGGCCTCGCTCAAGAGGCTCGCATTTCCGCCGATCGCCGCCGTGTTGACCGTCACGGTCTGCTCGAGGGCGAAGCGCCGCAGATAGTCCGGCCCGCCGGCCTTGGGGCCCGTTCCCGAAAGGCCGTTGCCGCCGAACGGCTGGGTGCCGACGACGGCGCCGATCATGTTGCGGTTCACGTAGACGTTGCCGTTGGGCAGACGCGCGACGACCTGCGCCACGGTGGCGTCGATGCGCGAATGAATGCCGAGCGTCAGGCCGTACTGGCTGGCGGCGATGTCGTCGAGCAGCTTGTCCAGGTCCTCGGCCCGGTAACGCACGACGTGCAGGATCGGACCGAACACCTCCTCCTTGAGATCGCGCGCGCGATCGAGCTCGATCACGCTCGGAGCGACGTAAGTGCCGGCCGCAGGCAGCGCCCCATCACGCTCGGCGCGGAAACGCACGCGTCCCTGCTTCTCCATTGCGGCGATCCAGCCGTCGAGCCGCCGCTTGGCGTCGGCGTCGATCACCGGACCGACATGCGTGTCGACCGCGCGCGGATCCCCGACCTTCAGTTCGCGCCCCGCCCCGACGATCATCGCCAGGATGTTGTCGGCGACATCCTCCTGCACGCAGAGGAGCCGCAGCGCCGAGCACCGCTGGCCGGCGGAACGGAACACGGAAGCGAGCACGTCGTCGGTGACCTGCTCCGGCAGAGCCGTCGCATCGACGATCATGGCGTTGATGCCTCCGGTCTCGGCGATCAGCGGCACGATGGGCGCCGACTTGGCCGCGAGCGCGCGGTTGATCGCCCAGCCGACCTCCGTCGAGCCGGTGAACGCGACCCCGGCGGTGCGCGCATCGGCAACCAGCCTGGCGCCGACATCGCCGTCGCCTGGCACGAGCTGGAGGGCCGAGGCCGGAATGCCGGCGCCATGCAGCAGCCGCACCGCGGCCGCGGCGGTGAGCGGGGTCTGCTCGGCCGGCTTCGCCACGACCGTGTTGCCGGCGACGAGCGCCGCGGCGACTTGGCCGGTGAAGATGGCGAGCGGAAAATTCCACGGGCTGATGCACACGAACACGCCGCGCCCGCGCTGATGCAGCTCGTTGCGCTCGCCGGTCGGGCCCGGGAGCGTCTGCGGCACGAGCGTCCGCCGCGCCTGCGCGGCGTAGTAGCGGCAGAGATCGGTCGCCTCGCGCACCTCGGCCAAGGCATCGTCGAGCGTCTTGCCGGCCTCGTCCTGCAGGAGGGCGATGAGGCGGCCGCGCTCCCTCTCGATCGCGTCGGCGGCGCGGTCGAGTGCGCCTGCGCGCGTCGCGACGCTGGTTGCGGACCAGGCGGGGAAGCCTGTCGCGGCGGCCGCCCTCGCAGCGGCGACGGTCGCCTCGTCGGCGTCGGTCACGGGTCCGATGGCCGTGCCGTCGATCGGCGAGCGCGCCGCACGGGCCGGCCCCGGCCGCGCAGTGCCGGACACGATCGGAGCCGCGGATGGCTCGGCGGCACGCGCCGCCGCGACCTCGGCGAGGAGCGCGTCGAGGCTCGCCGCATGGCCAAACTCGACACCCTGCGAATTGCGCCGCACCGGGGCATAGAGATCGGACGGCCGCGGGATGCGCGGATTTCTCGCGTGCCGTGCGTCGCCGATCTGCGCCTGCGGCCGTTCCAGGATGGCTTCGACCGGCACATTGGGATAGCCCGAGATCGATACGAACGATGAGTTCGCGACGTTCTCCAGCAGACGCCGCACCAGATAGGCGAGCAGGTCGCGGTGGCTGCCGACCGGCGCGTAGACCCGGCAGGCCGTGCCGGGCTCCTCGGCCAGCAGCGCCGCATAGAGCCGCTCGCCCATTCCGTGCAGGCGCTGGAATTCGTAGCCCTCGACGCCGCCCGCCGCCTCGATCACGCTCGCGACGGTGAGTGCTTTGTGGGTCGCGAACTGCGGATAGAGCCGCGGGCGCGCGGCGAGCAGCTTGCGGGCGCACGCCATGTAGCAGAGGTCGGTCATGGCCTTGCGGGTGAAGACCGGATAGTCGGCGAGCCCGCGTTCCTGCGCGCGCTTGATCTCGGTGTCCCAATAGGCGCCTTTGACGAGCCGCACCGTGAGGCGGCGGTCGCGCCGCCCGGCCACGTCGACCAGCCAGTCGATCACGTCCGGCGCGCGCTTCTGATAGGCCTGCACGGCGAGCCCGAACTCGTCCCAGCCGGCAAGGGCCTCGCTGTCGAGCGTGGCGGCGAAGACGTCGAGCGACAGTTCGAGCCGGTCGGCCTCCTCGGCATCGACCGTCAGCGCGAGCCCGCAGCGCCGCGCGTTTGCGGCGAGATCGACCAGCCTCGGCACCAGCTCGGCAAGGACGCGCTGGCGCGAAATCGCCTCGAACCGCGGATGCAGCGCGGAGAGCTTGACCGAGATGCCGGCGCGATGCGGCGCCGACGCGCCGATGCGCGACTTGCCGATCGCCTCGATCGCGACCGCATAGGCGGCGAAGTAACGGGCGGCGTCATCGGCCGTCCGGGCGCCCTCGCCCAGCATGTCGAACGACCAGCGCAATTTGGGCTGCGCGGCGGCGCGTCCGAGCGCTTCCGCGATGGTCTGTCCCAACACGAAATGCGAGCCGAGCAGCCGCATGGCGTGGCGGGTCGCAGTGCGGACGGTCGGCAGCCCGAGGCGCCGTGCCAGCGTCTCGAGAATGCCTTCGGGCGTCTCGCCCGGATGCACGATGCGGGCCGAGACACCGAGCGCCCAGGCCGAAGCGGACACCAGCAGCGCCGCGGAGCGTCCCTCGTG
>CAYVBN010000730.1:0-2784 GCA_964449645.1 uncultured Hyphomicrobiales bacterium | reverse complement strand
CGAACCGCCTCCACTTCGCCGGATCACGCGTTCAGGCAGGAGACCGCAATGAAAGCCCGCGTCACGGTGACGCTCAAGTCGGGCATCCTCGACCCCCAGGGCAAGGCGATCGAGGGAGCGCTCAAGTCGCTCGGCGTCTCTGGCGTCGCGAGCGTCCGTCAGGGTAAGGTCTTCGACATCGAGATCGAGGGCACCGACCGCACGCGGGCCGAAGCCGTGCTCAAGGAAGCGGCCGAGAAGCTCCTCGCCAACACGGTCATCGAGAATTACCGGGTCGAGGTCATCGGATGAACAGGCTGCCGGCGCGGACGGTGCAGACCCGGGTGGTGGCCGCCGCCTTCGGGTGCGGCCTCGCCGGCCTGCTCTCGGCCGATGCGGCAACCGGAGCGGGAGCGCCGGGGGCGGCGCCCGATATGCAGGTCCGCCCGGAATGGACCGAGGTCCGCTGGCCGTTCCTGATCGACGAGTGGGGCACAGGGCGCGCCTTCCGCTGCGGGGCGAGCCGTTGCGGCGTCGAGGTGAATGTCTATCTCAGGCCCAAGATCGGCTTCTGCAACTGCAGCACCGGGGTTTCCGACGACATGGAACTCGACCGCGTGGGGGATCTTCACCTGCTCAATGACCGCTATGTCCCGCGCGGGGAGGGCGAGCCGTTCCGCGCCGGCACGATGAACGGGCGCAGCCGCGCCTACGACGTGGAGAACCCCTACGGGCCGCGCTGGTCGGCGCTGGGCGTCGCCTTCAACGAGAAGTGCAGCGTGATGGTGGCGACCGTCGCGGCCGCGCGCGATCTGCCGCCCGCCGCCGCTCGCGCGGCGCTCGATTTCCTCGCCGGCCCGATGATCGTCGGCTATTCCGAAGCCTCTCTCGATCAACCGACGCAATGAAATCCGCCGTCCTCGTCTTTCCCGGCATCAATCGCGAGCGCGACATGGCGCGCGCGCTGCGGCTCGTTTCCGGGCGTGAGCCCGCGATGGTGTGGCACGCCGACACGCGCCTGCCGGCCGGCACCGATCTCGTCGTCATCCCGGGCGGATTTTCCTACGGCGATTATCTGCGCTGCGGCGCCATTGCGGCGCGCGCGCCCATCATGGACGCCGTGCGCGCTCACGCACAGAAAGGCGGGCTCGTGCTCGCGGTGTGCAACGGATTCCAGATCGCCTGCGAGGCCGGCCTGCTGCCCGGGGTGCTGATGCGCAACTCGCAGCTCCGCTTCATCTGCCGCGACGTCTACTTGCGCGTCGAGCGCTCCGACACGCCGTTCACCCGCGGCTACAATGCCGGCCAGGTCATCCGCGTGCCGGTCGCGCACGGGGAGGGCAACTACACGGCCGACCCCGAGACGCTCGCGCGGCTCGAAGGGGAGGGCCGCGTGCTCTTCCGCTACAGCGATCCGAACGGGCAGCTCGACCTCGACTGGAACCACAACGGGTCGGCCAACGCGATCGCCGGCATCGTCAACGAGGGCGGCAACGTGCTCGGCATGATGCCGCATCCGGAGAATCACATCGAGGCTTCACTCGGCTGCACCGACGGCCGCGGCCTCTTCGCCGGCCTTGCCGATCATCTCAAACAGGCCGCATAGGCTTCGCTCGTCTCTTCGCAGCGCGAGCAACAAAGTCGTTCCCGGAACACCGCCGTGATCCCCAACGAACCGAAGATCACTCCCGAACTCGTGGCCGAGCACGGGCTCAAGCCCGATGAATACCAGCGGATTCTCGCACTGATCGGGCGCACGCCGAGCTTCACCGAGCTCGGCATCTTCTCCGCCATGTGGAACGAGCACTGCTCGTACAAGTCCTCGAAGATCCATCTCAAGACGCTGCCGACGAAAGCCCCCTGGGTGATCCAGGGGCCGGGCGAGAACGCCGGC
Organism: uncultured Hyphomicrobiales bacterium; assembly: GCA_964449645.1. Lineage (GTDB taxonomy): Bacteria > Pseudomonadota > Alphaproteobacteria > Rhizobiales > Xanthobacteraceae > CAYVBN01. The sequence continues at coordinate 911 of CAYVBN010000730.1, read as the reverse complement.
GTGGTCGACATCGGCGATGGGCTCGCGGTCGTGTTCAAGATGGAGAGCCACAACCACCCGAGCTACATCGAGCCCTATCAGGGCGCGGCGACCGGCGTCGGCGGCATCCTGCGCGACGTTTTCACCATGGGAGCGCGGCCGATCGCCTGCCTCAACGCGCTCTCGTTCGGCGATCCGGCGCATCCGCGCACACGCCATCTCGTCTCCGGCGTGGTGGCCGGCATCGGCGGCTACGGCAATTCCTTCGGGGTTCCGACGGTCGGCGGACAGGTGCGCTTCCATGCGCGCTACGACGGCAACTGCCTGGTCAACGCCATGGCGGTCGGGATCGCCGAGGCCGACAAGATCTTCTATGCCGCCGCGTCGGGCGTCGGCATGCCGATCGTCTATCTCGGGTCGAAGACGGGGCGCGACGGCATTCACGGCGCCACCATGGCCTCGGCCGAGTTCGGCGAGGATTCGCAGGAGAAGCGTCCGACCGTTCAGGTCGGCGACCCCTTCTCCGAGAAGCTGCTGCTGGAAGCCTGCCTGGAGATCATGGCCAAGGACTGCGTGATCGCGATCCAGGACATGGGCGCGGCAGGGCTGACCTGCTCGGCGGTCGAGATGGGCGCCAAGGGCGATCTCGGCGTCACGCTCGATCTCGACGCGGTGCCGTGCCGTGAAACCGGCATGAGCGCCTACGAGATGATGCTCTCGGAGAGCCAGGAGCGCATGCTCATGGTGCTCAAGCCCGAGAAGGAGCAAGAGGCCGAGGCGATCTTCCGCAAATGGGGGCTCGATTTCGCCGTGGTGGGCGAGACCACTGCGTCCAAGCGCTTCATCGTGCGCCACCGCGGCGAGACCATGGCTGACCTGCCGATCACGGAATTGGGCAGCGAGGCGCCGGTGTATCACCGGCCCTTCGTCTT
>CAYVBN010000729.1:0-3605 GCA_964449645.1 uncultured Hyphomicrobiales bacterium | reverse complement strand
CATCGTGATGATCGAGAACGTGTTCCGCAACATGGAGCACGGCCATTCGCCGCTGCGCGCGACCCTGCTCGGCGCGCGCCAGATCGGATTCACGGTGCTCTCGATCAGCATCTCGCTGATCGCCGCCGTCATCCCGCTATTGTTCATGGGCGGGATCGTCGGCCGCCTGTTCCGCGAGTTCTCGCTGACGCTCGCCTTCGCGATCGCGATCTCGACCGTCGTGTCGCTGACCGTGACGCCGATGATCTGCGCCCACTTCATCCGCGAGCTCCCGACCGCGCGCACCACGCGCTTCGACCGCCTCGTCGAGGGATTGCTCGGGTGGCTTGTCGGGCTCTACGCGCGCACGCTCGCGGTCGTCCTGCAGCACCGCACCCTGACACTGCTGGTCGTCATCGCCACCGTCGGGCTCACGGTCGATCTCTATGTGAAGGCCCCCAAGGGCTATTTCCCGCAGGACGACACCGGCCTGGTGTTCGGCTCGGCGCGGGCGTCTCCCGACATCTCGTTCAAGGCCATGCGCGATCTGCAGCAGCAGCTCGTTGACATCGTGTCGGCCGACCCCGCCGTGTTCGGCGTGGGCTCCTCGGTCGGTGGCTCGGGCTTCAGCGGATCGGTGAACCACGGCACGCTATTCATCAGCCTCAAGCCGCTGGCGGAGCGCGGCGGGCTGAGCACCACGCAAGTGGTCGACCGGCTGCGGCGGAAGCTGTCGAACGTCGCCGGCATCCGCCTGTTCATGGCGCCCGCGCAGGATCTGCGCGTCGGCGGGCGCCAGAGCAGCTCGCAGTACCAGTTCACGCTGTGGGACCCCGACATCGAGGAACTGCAGACCTGGCTGCCGCGCGTGCTCGAACGGGTGCGGCAACTGCCGGGGCTGGTGGACGTCACGACCGACCGCGAGCAGGGCGGGCTTCAGCTCAGCGTGTCGATCGACCGCGAGGCAGCGGCGCGTCTCGGCGTGCAGATCCAGGACATCGACAGCGCGCTCAGCAATGCGTTCGCGCAGCGGCAGATCTCGACCATCTTCACGCAGCGCAATCAGTACCGGGTCATCCTCGAGATCGATCCACGGTTCCAGAACGATCCGGCCGATCTCGGCCGTGTCTACGTGCCGGGCCGCGGCGGCACGCAGGTGCCGCTGTCGGCGGTGGCGCGCTTCGAGCGGACCACCGCGCCGCTGGTCGTGAACCACCAGGGCCAGTTCCCGGCGATCACCATCACGTACAACCTGGCGGCCGGCACGCCGCTCGAAACGGCCTCGGCCATGATCACGCAGGCGGTGGCCGAGCTTCATCTGCCCGACTCGCTGCACACCGAGTTCGCCGGAGAGGCGCGGGCATTCACGCAGAATGTCGGCGCCCAGCAGGTGCTGATCATCGCCGCCCTGATCGCCGTCTATATCGTGCTCGGCGTGCTCTACGAGAGCCTCGCCCATCCGCTGACCATCATCTCGACCCTGCCCTCGGCCGGTCTCGGCGCGCTGCTGGCGCTGCGGATGTTCGGCACGGAACTGTCGGTGATCGCCTTCATCGGCATCATCCTGCTGATCGGCATCGTCAAGAAGAATGGAATCATGCTGGTCGACTTCGCGCTCGAAGGCGAGCGCCAGCGCGGACTGTCGCCGGAGGCGGCGATCTACGAAGCCTGCCTCGCACGCTTCCGCCCGATCCTGATGACGACGCTCGCGGCCCTGTTCGGCGCCGTACCGCTATTGGTCGCGACCGGCCCGGGCTCGGAGCTGCGCCGCCCGCTCGCCATCACGATCATCGGCGGGCTGCTCGTCTCGCAGGTGCTCACCCTCTACACGACACCGGTGATCTACCTGCTGCTCGACCGTCTGCACCGGCGCCTGTGGGGATCGGCACGCCGCATCCGGCCCACGATCGAGCCGGCCGGAGCCTTTTCGGGCGACGTGGGAAGCGGTTCGTAGCGCATGATCCGGCGAACTATAAGCGGTTCGCCGAATAGATCATGCGCCAATGGATCCGGTTAGAGAATGCGACCAACCAGGGAGCACGCCAGAAGCGGCACGGCGCACTGGACGTGCGCGCGGCGCGAGCGCCTGCGCGTTCCTGGCAGCAGCCGCTCACCCCCGCCCGGCGAGCCCGCGCGCCTTCTCGAGCGTCGCGAAGCTGCGCGGCGCGGCGCACATCAGGAAGCGATAGCCTTCCTTGATGACGCGCTCGGCGTTCGACGCCTCGACGTGCGGATGGCCGACGATGACGTTGTGCTTCTTGCAGGTGTCGACGATCTGCGCCATCGCGTCGAGCACGACCTTGTGCTCGTACTGGCGCGGATAGCCGAGCTCCTGGCTGAGATCGCCCTCGCCGATCAGGATCGCCCCGATGCCGGGCACGTTCTTGAGCATGTCGGACAGATTGGAAATGCCGACCGTATCCTCGATCTGCAGCACCACGAGGATTTCGCCCTGCGGGGCGAGCGGCCAGACGTCGGCGCGCTCGTAGTATTCCTGCTGGGTGATGCCCCAGTAGCGCACCGCCTGGGTCGGCCCGTCACCGCGGATGCCGACCGGCTCGTAGATGGGCTTGTTCTTGAGGCGCGGATAGCGGCAGGCCGAGACCGCGTTGTACGCCTCCTCAACGGTGCTGATGTGCGGAAAGACAATTCCATAACAGCCGAGATCGAGCGCCTGCTTGGCGAGGAACTGGTTCTTCTCGCAGCCGTTCGCCGGAATGCGCGCCATCGGGGTCACCGCCGGCGCGACCGAGCCGGAGCGGGCGATCTGGCCGCGGTTGAGCAGATACTGCAGGCTGTCGCGCAGCGAGCGGATGTCCCAGCCGTTGTGCTCGCCCTCGAACACGACGCCGTCATACTTCGAGGTCTGCAGCGCGAGCGCTGACTCGACGTCGCACGGCGCGAAAAGCGTGAACGAGTGGCCGGATTCGAGCGCGCGAATGATGCCGTTGAGGCGCGGAAGCGTGGACACGCGGTCCTCCCTTGCGATGTGGCGAGAACGCCGCGCTCGCGCGGCGTGGCTGCGATCAGACTTTCTTTCCGGGGTGGCCCCGCTTCGTCAGCAGCTTGTCGAGCCGCGGGTAGACGCGCCGGGCGTTGCCTTCGAAGATCTTGTAGCGGTCGGCTTCGCTCAGCGCCTTCACCTGGTCGATGTAGCGCTTGGTGTCGTCGTAATGGTGGCCGGTCTGCGGATCGATGCCCTTGACGGCGCCGACCATCTCGGAGGCGAACAGGACGTTGTCGATCGGAATGACCTTGGTGAGCAGCTCGATGCCCGGCAGGTGATAGACGCAGGTGTCGAAGAAGACGTTGCCGAGCAGATAGTCGGCGAGCGGCGGCTTCTTCATGTCCTGGCACAGCCCGCGATAGCGGCCCCAGTGATACGGCACCGCGCCGCCGCCGTGCGGGATGACGAACTTCAGGGTTGGGAAATCCTTGAACAGATTGCCCTGGATGAGCTGCATGAAGGCGGTGGTGTCGCCGTTGATGTAGTGCGCGCCGGTGGTGTGGAACGCCGGATTGCACGACGCGCTGACGTGGATCATGGCCGGCACGTCGAGCTCGACCATCTTCTCGTAGAGCGGGTACCACGCGCGGTCGGTGAGCGACCTCGTCTTCCAGAAACC
>CAYVBN010000728.1:0-9142 GCA_964449645.1 uncultured Hyphomicrobiales bacterium | reverse complement strand
TCCAATCCGACCAAGCTGATCGAAGTGGTGGAGATCGGCAAGCAGTTGCTGATGACGCGCGGCGCGCTCACCACCTTTTCGATCGCCAACGACGTCGCCAAATACTTCGCCATCATTCCGGCGATGTTCGCGGCGTTCTACCCGCAACTGCAGGTGCTCAACGTCATGCAGCTCTCGACGCCGCAGAGCGCGATCCTGTCCGCCATCATCTTCAACGCGCTCATCATCATCGCGCTCATTCCGCTGGCGCTGAAGGGCGTCGCCTATCGGCCGATCGGAGCGGCCGCCTTGCTGCGGCGCAACCTCCTCATCTACGGCGTCGGCGGAATCGTGCTGCCCTTCATCGGCATCAAGGCGATCGACCTCGCCGTCACCGCTCTCCACCTCGCGTGAGGATGCGTCATGCTGACAGAACTCCGTCCCGCGATCGTGCTCGTAGTCGCCCTCACCCTCATCACCGGCCTCGTCTATCCGCTGGCGGTGACCGGACTGACCGCGACGATCTTCCCCGGAAAGGCCCAAGGCAGCCTGATCGAGAGGAACGGGCATGTCGTCGGCTCCGCCCTGATCGGGCAGCAATTCACGTCCGACAGGTATTTCCATGGGCGGCCGTCGGCGACGACCGCAGCGGACCCGAACGATCCGGCCAAGGCCGTCCCTTCGCCCTACAACGCGGCGAATTCCGGCGGCTCCAACCTGGGTCCGACCAGCAAGGCATTGGCCGAGCGCATCAAGGCCGATATCGACAGGCTGAAGGCGGAGAATCCGTCCGCAAGAATTCCGGTCGACCTGGTCACCACCTCGGCGAGCGGGCTCGATCCGGACATCTCACCGGCGGCAGCCCTCTTCCAGGTACCGCGGGTCGCGAAGGCACGCGGACTGCCGGAAGAGCAGGTCCGGACGCTGGTCGCGGCTCACGTCGATGGCCGCGCCCTCGGCTTTTTCGGCGAACCGCGCGCCAACGTGCTCGCGCTCAATCTCGCGCTCGATGAGGCCGGGAAGTAGACTTGCCGTCAGAGGAGCTGCATGCCGGGCGAAGCGCCAAGAGGTTCACCTGACGCGCTGCTCGCCTTCGCCAAAAAGGAAGGCCGCGGCCGCCTCAAGATATTTCTCGGCGCGGCGCCGGGCGTGGGCAAGACCTACGCCATGCTGGTCTCCGCCCGAAGCGAGCTGGCGGGCGGACGCGACGTCGCCGTCGGGCTCGTCGAGACGCACAAGCGACCCGAGACCGAGAAGCTGATCGAGGGGTTCGAAGTCCTGCCGCGAAAGGCGATCGTCTACCGCAATCAGATCATGCGTGAATTCGATCTCGACGGCGCGCTCGCGCGCCGCCCGAGCCTGTTGCTCGTGGACGAGTATGCCCACACGAACGTGCCGGGAAGCCGCCATCCCAAGCGCTGGCAGGACATCGACGAATTGCTCGCCGCCGGGATCGACATCTGGACGACCCTCAACATTCAACATCTCGAAAGCCTGAACGACGTCATTCAGAAGATCACCAAGGTTCGCGTGCGCGAAACCGTTCCGGATACGGTGTTCGACAAAGCCGACGAAGTCGTCCTGGTCGACCTTCCGCCCGACGAACTGCTCAAGCGCCTGGCTGAAGGCAAGGTCTACATTCAGGATACCGCGGCACGGGCGGTCGAGAATTTCTTCAAGCTGCAGAACCTGACGGCGCTCCGGGAGCTCGCGCTGCGCCGCGCCGCCGAGCGCGTCGATGCCGCGCTGATCGAGCGCATGCAGGCGCAGGCGATCGAAGGCCCCTGGGCGGCCGGAGAACGCTTTCTTGCCTGCGTCGGACCCGACCCGATTTCACCGGCCGTCGTTCGCACGGCCAATCGGCTCGCGGACCTCATGGACGCCCCCTGGCTCGCGGTAACAGTCGAACGTCCGAGCGCGAACCTGGGCGAGGCTTCGCGCCGGAGACTGGACGATGCCATGAAGCTCGCGGAAACGCTCGGCGCGCAGACCTACACGCTCACGGGGCATGATCTTCCGGCAGAGGTCCTGCGCTTCGCCAAGTTCGAGAACGTGACGCAGATCGTGATCGGCCGCTCCGCCGGTGGGTTTCTCGGCGAGCTGTTCCGCCGTTCCCTCCCGCTCGAGTTGATACGCAGGGCTCAGGACATCGGTATCCATCTGGTGACGCGCGACGCCGATGCGCCGCCGGGCAGGACATGGTTGTCCTGGCCCCACGCCGCCGCGGCCGGGCCCTTGTCCTTTGCGTGCGCCACGCTCGCGGTCTCGGCCGCGCTCGGGATAGGCAAGTTGGGCACTGCGCTCACGCCGATCCCGAACCTGTCGCTGGTGTTCCTCCTCTCGGTGCTGTTGACCGCCGTCAGCTTCGGCATCTGGCCGGCGATCTACGCGTCGGTCCTGTCGGTTCTGGTGGACCATTTCTTCTTCACCCCGCCGCTCTACACGCGGAGCGTCGCAGTGGCTTGCGAACTGCTCGCGCTCCTGATCTTCCTGGTCGTGGCCGTCATCAGCGCCACGTTGGCCGGACGCGTCCGCGAACAGGTGCAGGTCTCGGCGCGCCGCATGCGCGCCATGCGGCGGCTCTATGAATTCACCGGTCGGCTGTCCGGACTGGCCACGCTCGAAGCGGTGGCCGAAGGAGCGGCCAGCGAAATCCATGCGAGTCTCGGGCGCGCCGTCGTCGTTCTGCTCGCCCGGAATGACGATCTGGTGCTGACCGCGGCGTGGCCTCCCGAAGACACGCTCGACGCCGCGGAGATGACGGCCGCGCGATGGGCCTATACGCGCCTCGAGCCGGCAGGCGCCGACACCGGGACCTTGCCGACGATCGGCTGGCAGTTCCTGCCAATGCAGATCGGCAACACGATCCTGGGAGTCGTCGGCATCGCCAAGGGGAAGGATGCTCCTCCGCTCGACTCCGAGACCCGCACGCTGCTCAATACCCTCATCGAGCAAACCGCCGCGGCCTTGGAACGGGCCTCCCTGTCGCGCGAAATGGTGCGCGCGAAGACAGCGACGGAGACGGAGCGCGTTCGCAATACCTTGCTGGCGTCGATTTCGCACGACTTCCGCACGCCGCTGGCGACCATTCTCGGCGCGGCGACCAGCCTGCGCGACTACGGCGACAAGCTCGACGGCGCCGCGAAAAACGACCTGCTCGATCTGATCAAGAACGAGGCGGAAGGCCTCGACGGGATGGTCCGCGATCTGCTGGCCATCACGCGCATCGACGCCGGCGCACTGGAGCTGCGGCGGGACTGGATCGATCTGCGGGAGATCGTTGAACGCGTGGTCAGCGCCTTCCGCCGACGAGGCACCCCGCAGACGATCGACATCGAATTGCCCGCCGATCTCCCGCTCATCCGGGCCGATGCGACGCTCGTGGAACAGGCCGTCACGAACGTCGTGGCGAATGCGACGGTCCATACGCCGAAGACGGCCCGTGTGGTTGTCGGAGCGCGCGTGAAAGACCACTCGGTCGAGATTTCGGTGACCGACGACGGCCCGGGCATTCCGGCGGAAAACCTCCCGCACGTCTTCGACAAGTTTGTCCAGGGATCAGCGCAGGCATCGAGCCAGGCCGACGGAAGCTCGGGCACAGGCCTCGGCCTCGCCATCACCAAGGGGATCCTGGAGGCGCATGGCGGCGCGGTCGCGGCGGAGAGCCCGGTCGCGGGCGGCCGCGGCGCCCGCTTCACCATGTGTTTTCCACGCGAGGAATCGCCGCCATGAGCCCGCTGACCGTCCTCGTGGTCGACGACGAAGCCGCGATCCTGCGCTTCCTGAAACCGGCGCTCGAGGCGAACAGCTTCGAAGCGAGAGGCGCCGGAACCGTGGCCGAAGCCATCAAACGCATTGCGGCCGAGACGCCGGACATCGTTCTGCTCGACCTCGGGCTGCCCGACGGCGACGGCAAGGAGGTAATCCGGCGGGTGCGCGAGTGGTCCGACGTGCCGATCATCGTGCTGTCGGCACGGGAGCGCGAAACGGAGAAAATCGATTCGCTCGATCTCGGCGCCGACGATTACGTCAACAAGCCGTTCAACATCGGCGAGCTATTGGCGCGCATGCGCACGGCGTTGCGCCACCGGATGCAGCGGAAGGGAGAGATTCCCGCGTCGCAGATCGGCCGGCTCCATGTGGACTCGGTCCGCCGCCGGGTGCTGCGCGACGGTGTCGAGCTAAAGCTCACGCCCAAGGAGTTCGAGCTGTTGTCGTTCCTTGCCCGCCATGCCGGACGCGTCATTACACACAAGCAGATCCTCACGGCCGTGTGGGGTCCGGCTCACACGGAAGACACCCAGTATCTTCGCGTCTATATCGGTCAGTTGCGGCAGAAGATCGAGGAACAGCCGGACGACCCGAAGATCATCCTGACCGAGCCCGGGATCGGATACCGGATCGCGGACAATTGACCGGGAAACGCCGGTCATCCTGCTTTAGGCTGGGACACCGCGTCGGCGAGCCGGAGGTGCAGCATGTCGAAGGTACACGAAGCGTGGCCCGCGCTGCCCTATGCCGCGTGGAAGGATACCTGCGCCACGCTTCATCTCTGGACGCAGATCGTCGGCAAGGTCCGGCTCGCACGCACGCCTTGGCTCAACCACTCCTGGCACGTGCCGCTCTATGTCAGCGCGCGCGGTCTGACCACCTCGCCGATCCCGTATGATACCCGCTCGTTCGAGATGACGTTCGATTTCATCGCGCAGATGCTCGAGATCCAGACGAGCGACGGGGCCCACATGCAGGTTGCGTTGAAGCCGCGGACGGTCGCGGACTTCTACGCCGAGGTGATGTCCGCCCTGCGGCAGGTCGGGGTGCCGACCGAGATCAACGAACAGCCGAACGAAATTCCGGATGGCATTCCGTTCAGCCAGGACCGGACCCACACGGCCTACGATGCCGAGTATGCGCAACGCTTCTGGCGGGTGCTGATTCAGGCCGATCGCGTCTTCAAGACGTTCCGTACCGGCTTCATCGGCAAAGCGAGCCCCGTCCATTTCTTCTGGGGAAGTTTCGATCTCGCGGTGACTCGTTTTTCGGGGCGACGTGCGCCCCCGCACCCGGGCGGGGTTCCGGGGCTCGCCGATGCGGTGGTGCGCGAGGCCTATTCGCACGAGGTCAGCAGCGCGGGATTCTGGCCGGGCGGCGGCGGGTTCGATGATGCCGCCTTCTATTCCTACGCCTATCCCGAGCCGGCGGGGTTCCGCACCGCCGCCGTCGAGCCCGGGGCCGCGTCCTTCAGCGAGGCGCTCGGCGAATTTCTCCTGCCCTACGAGGCGGTCCGAACCGCACCCGATCCCGATGCAGCGCTTCTCGCCTTTCTCACCAGCACTTACGCGGCGGCGGCGAATGCCGCCGGCTGGGATCGCTCCGCGCTCGAATGCGCGATCGGGGTTCCCGACGTCCCGCGACCGGTATGAACCCGTCACCCGTCACCGCAATGTGACGGCGCCTCGGCCTGCCGCTCGGATTTCCCTATACTGAATTGCTCGATATGGGACGGCTAGCCATGGCGACGGGCAGCGAAAAAGCCGAGCGCACCGAGGCGAATGCCGCCCCGGCTGCCGGATCGGCCTGGAGTCCGTTCCGGCACCGCGTGTTCGCGTTCCTCTGGATCGCAACGGTGATCGCCAACGTCGGCACCTGGATGTTCAATGCGGCGTCCAGTTGGCTGATGACGAGCCTCGACTCGCGCCCGCTGATGGTCTCGCTCGTGCAGGTGGCGACAAGCCTGCCGATGTTCCTGTTCGCGCTTCCAGCCGGCGCGCTCGCCGACATCATCGACAAGCGCCGCTTCATCGTTGCGCTCGAAATCGCCATCGCGGTCGTCTCCGCGATCTTCGCGGCGCTTGTTTCGTTCGACCTGGCAACGCCCGGCTCCCTGTTGCTGTTCATGTTCCTGATCGGCGCCTTCAGCGCCCTCGAAGCGCCGGCCTGGCAGGCGATCGTGCCGCTGCTCGTCCCGCGTCAGGATCTGCCTCCGGCCATCGCCGCCAACAGTGTCGGCATCAACGTCAGCCGCGCGATCGGGCCGGCCCTCGGCGGCGTCATAATCGCCGGGCTTGGGATCGCCTCGCCGTTCTGGCTCAACGCCATCAGCAATTTCGGCATCATCGGCGTCCTGCTGTGGTGGCGTTCGCCGCAGCAGCAGACGGCGCACATGCCGGCCGAACGGTTTACGGGCGCCATCCGGACCGGCACCCGCTACGTGCGCAACAACCGGTTCCTGCGTGCGACCCTGGTGCGCGCCGTCGGGTTCTTTCTGTTCGCCAGCGCCTACTGGGCGCTGCTCCCGCTCGTCGCCCGCGAACAGATCGCCGGCGGCCCGGAGCTCTACGGCGTGCTGCTCGGCGCGATCGGCGCCGGCGCGGTCGGCGGCGCATTCGTCCTCTCGCGCCTGCGGGCGGCGCTTGGGGCCGACCGGCTCGTTGCGGCCGGAGAGATCGGCACGGCCGCCGCGCTCGTGCTGTTCGCGATCGCGCGCGAACCGGCGGTCGCGCTCCTCGCGAGCATCCTGGCGGGCATCTGCTGGATCGCGGTTCTGGCGAGCCTCAACGTCTCGGCCCAGATCGCCTTGCCGGATTGGGTGCGCGGCCGAGGATTGGCGATGTATGTCACAGTGTTCTTCGGGACCATGACGCTCGGCAGCGCCCTCTGGGGGCAGGTGGCGGGGATCGTCGGCCTGTCGCTTGCTCACGTCATCGCGGCGGCGGGCGCCCTCCTCGCCATCCCGCTGACCTGGTCGTGGAAGCTGCAGAGCGGCGACGGCATCGATCTGACCCCGTCGATGCACTGGCCCGCGCCGATCGTCTCGCGGGAGATCGCCGGCGACCGCGGGCCGGTGTTGGTGACGGTCGAATACCAGGTCGCCGCCGGGCACCGCCAGGCGTTCCTCGCCGCGCTCGACCGGCTCCAGTACCAACGCCGCCGCGACGGCGCCTACGCGTGGGGCCTGTTCGAGGACACCGCGGATCCGGGGCGGTTCCTCGAAACGTTCCTGGTCGAATCGTGGGTCGAGCACCTTCGCCAGCACGAACGCGTCACCCAGACCGACCGGGCCTTGCAGGACCAGATCGACCGACTGGTCGAGGGAACGCCGAAGGTCAGCCACCTGATCGCCCCGGGACCGCAACCCGCGTAAGCTGTTGCGGGCTCCGGCATCGGGCTGCGTGCCCACCCCGGCGGCCGGCCGACGGGCGGCGGCCGCGTTCACTTAATCGTCAGAAGCCAGCCGCATCCCGTTTCGCTATTCGCAGGGGCGCCGCCGCAAGGGGCCTGCCCCAAACGCGCGGACGGCGCTGATCTTCGGACGTCGATTTGAAGGAGAGAAGAATGGCTGAGGCTCGTGATGTCGTCGTTTTGGTCGGCAGCCTTCGCAAGGATTCGATCAATCGCAAGCTGGCGAACGCGCTCGCGTCCCTCGCCCCGCCCTCGCTCAAGCTGACCATCGTCGAAATCGGCCAGCTTCCGCTCTACAATCAGGACCACGATGCCAACCCGCCGGCCGAATGGACCGCGTTCCGCGAGCGCGTCAAGAAGGCGGACGCGGTGCTGTTCGTCACGCCCGAATACAATCGCTCGGTCTCCGCGCCGCTGAAAAACGCGATCGACGTCGGGTCGCGGCCTTACGGCCAAAGCGCCTGGTACGGAAAGCCCGGCGCGGTGGTCAGCGCCTCGCCCAGCGCCATCGGCGCCTTCGGGGCCAACCATCATCTGCGGCAGTCCATGGTGTTCCTCAACGTCCCGATGATGCAGCAGCCGGAGGCCTATGTCGGCGGCGCCGACAAGCTGTTCGACGCCGACGGCAAGCTCACGAACGAGAGCACGCGCAAGTTCCTGCAGGACTTCATGCAGGCCTATGCCGCGTGGGTCGAGGCGAACGCCAAGAAGTGATGCTTCGCGCGCCGGCCGCTGACCTCGGGCGGCCGGCGTTTCACGCTTTCAATAACCGACCGTGAAGCGGCGGCGGATGTGCTTCGGCTGCTCGAGCTCGTCAACGAGCGCGATGGCAAAATCCTCCATCGAGATCGCGCTCTTCCCCTGCGCGTCGACGAGCAGGCGGTCCCCGCCGGTCCGGAACGTCCCGGTGCGGGTGCCCGGTGCGAACATCGCGGACGGCGAGATGTACGTCCAATCGAGTTCGTCTTCGCGACGGAGCGCGTCGAGAAATTCGCGGCCCTTGCTCGCCTCGGCCCGAAAGGCGGCGGGAAAATCCGGCTTGTCCATGAGCTGCTGGCCCGGCGCGACCTCGAGGCTGCCGGCGCCGCCGACGACCACGTAACGCTTCACGCCTGATTTCTTGATCGCTGCGAGCAGCTTTGCCGGATCGAACTGCGTGAAACGGACGGCGCTGACGACCGCATCGGCGCCGGCCACCTGTTTGGCGAGCTCCGACGGATCGGAGACGTCCGCGTTGCGCGTGACGAGATTTGGCTGCGCCGGCAGTCGCTCGGCTTCGCGCGCGATGGCGATCACCTGATGGCCGCGCGCAAGCGCCTCATCGCGAATGCGTGAACCTGCATTTCCGGTCGCCCCGATGATCGCGATCTTCACGTTCGGCTTCCTCGCCTTCTGACCCAAGGCGAGAAACATCGCATGGACCCGGGAAAATCATATCCTCGGCGTCGGTGGCTCACGCCGTTGTGACCCGCCGGTGTGCGGCGGGCCCGCGAAGCCGGCGGGTTGCTTCAAACCGACGCGCCGAACTCAGCCGACAGGCGCGCGGCCGCACGCTGCAGAATTTCCGTACGTTTGGGCAGCAACTGTATGGAGAGCCGCCACACGGGCCCGGAAATGCCGATCGAGCCGATGACCTGTCCGGTGAAGTCGCGCACCGGGACAGCGATGCAGCGCACTTCCGCATCGAACTCGCCGTCGTCGTAGGCGACGCCGGACCGGCGGACCTCCTCGATCTCCTCCCGCAGGCGCTCGGGATCCACGATGGTCTTGGGCGTGAAGGCGACCAGCGCGGTGCGCGTCAGGAAGCGCTCGAACTGCTCCGGGCGCAGCGCCGCCAGGATGATCTTGCCCAAGGCGGTGCCATGCGCCGGCCGCACGATCCCGGCGCGATCGGAAAGTTGAAACGCGCTCGGACCGGAGGTCCGGGCGATGATGACGACGGAATCACCCATGCGCACCGCGAAGTGGCTGGTCTCGCCCG
>CAYVBN010000727.1:0-2028 GCA_964449645.1 uncultured Hyphomicrobiales bacterium | reverse complement strand
TGGTGCCCCTGGCCGGACTCGAACCAGCACGACCTTGCGGCCACCTGATTTTGAGTCAGGCGCGTCTACCAATTCCGCCACAGGGGCACGGGCGCGGGACTATAGCGGGCGCATGCCGCGGGTCAACGCCGATCGCGTGATGTGCGGGACCGGCGACCCGTCCGATCAACTCCCGACCATGTGACCGGCTTCGTACCCGGGAGGGTCGACAGAGAGGTGCGCCGGCGCTATCCCGGGCGCCCCGAACGGCGCACACAGGACCGATCCGATGTCCGCACCAACATCCCGATGGACCGACACGGGCGCCGCTGCCGCGCTCGTCATCGCCGCCGTCGGCGCGGCGGCCATTCTGGGCGCCTATTTCTTCCAATACGTCGTCGGGCTCGCGCCGTGCCCGCTCTGCCTCGAGCAGCGCATCCCATATTACATGGCGATTCCGCTCGGCGTCATCGTCGCGCTCGCGGCCTGGAACCGGGCGCCGCGCGGCGTCGTCGCGGCGGGACTTGCGATCCTGGGCATCGCCATGCTGATCGGGGCGGGCCTCGGCGTCTATCACGCCGGCGTCGAGTGGAAGTGGTGGCAGGGGCCGCTCGACTGCTCGGGGCCGATCGCCAATTTCGGCTCCGCCGACAATCTGCTGCGGCAGATGCAGACGACCAGCGTTGTGCGTTGCGACGAGGCCGCCTGGCGTTTCCTGGGGATCTCGCTCGCCGGCTACAACGTGTTGATCTCGCTCGCGCTCGCGTTCGTGGCGCTCTGGGGGATCGGCCGGACGTTGCGCCGTCCCAAAGCCTGAGCCTGTTCGGCTCGGGCAAAACGGGTCGTCGTCCTCTCGCTCCGCTGTGGCGATCCGTCCATCCCGGACGCCCGCGGGCGTGGTTGACGGTGGGGCAATTTGCCGGTCTCCTTCTCTGGATTTGCCGACGGGTGTCCGCCGGTGCAAAGAATAACCAGGGCCCGGTCCGCGCCGGATACGGGCCCGATGTTGGGAGGAGCCGCGTGGGTAATATCAGCAATCGTATTGGATCGCTTTTTCTCTTTGCCATGCTGTGTGTCGGGCTCGCGCCCGCATCGGCCGAGGCCCAGAAGGTCTGGAAGCACGGCATCATCAACCCGAAGAGCGACGCCGGCTTCGTCCTGATGCCGAGCCGCGGCGGCTTCGGCGACAAGTTCGGGCTAAAGCTCGAGACGGTCTCGATCAAGGACGGCAATCTCGCCATCAAGGCCTTGATCGCCGGCGAGGTCGACAGCGTGGAGAGCGGAGCGGGCGAGAGCATGGTCGCCGGCGTGCGCGGCGGCGACATCAAGATCGTGGGCTGCAACTGGCCCGGCCTGCCGCACGGCATCTTTGCCAGGGCCGACATCAAGAGCGTGCAGGACCTCAAGGGCAAGAAGATCGCCGCGTCCGCGCCCGGCTCGCTGCCCGACCTGCTGGTGCGCGGCCTGCTCGAAAACGCCAAGATCCCGGTTGGCGACGTCAGCATCGCCAGCGTCGGGGGCGATCTCGATCGCTACAAGGCGGTCGTCTCCGGCATCGTGGACGCCGCGGTCGTGTCGTCCGAATATCTCCCGACCGCGCCCAAGAGCATCCACCTCCTGGTCGCCGGGCGCGACGTCCTGCCGAAGTTCATGCGGCTGTGTGTCGTGACGACCGGCAAGACCATTGCCGAACGGCCGGACGACACGGTGAAGTTCCTGGCCGCCGAGATCTCCGGGCTGCGCTACGCGGTCGCCCATAAGGACGCAACCGTCAAGCTCACCCGCGAGGCGACCTCGTCCAAGGCCGACGATCCGCGCCCCGAGTTCGTGTTCGACGAGACCGTCAAGCATCACGACCTCGATCCCGACCTGAACCTGCCGCTCGACAAGCTCGCCTGGATGCAGGACCTGTTCGTCAAGACCGGCAACATCAAGCAGCCGATCGACCTCAAGAAGATCGTCGACCAGAGCGTCCGTGAGAAGGCGCTCGCGCTGATCGGGAAATGATGACGGAGGCGGTGCCGGCGCCCGCACCGTGTCCGCTCGATC
>CAYVBN010000726.1:0-3290 GCA_964449645.1 uncultured Hyphomicrobiales bacterium | reverse complement strand
CACGTCGGCGGCTTCCGTCATCATCGCTTCGTCGAGCGTGGTGCGGCCGGCGGTGTCGAGCAGCACCACGTCGTAGCCGCCGAGGCGGCCGGCTTCGAGCGCGCGCCTGGCGATCTGCACCGGCGTCTGTCCGGCGACGATCGGCAGCGTATCGACACTGACCTGCGTGCCCAGCACCGCGAGCTGCTCCATGGCGGCCGGGCGGCGCGTGTCGAGCGAGGCCATGAGCACCTTGCGCTTGCCCTGCTCGGTCAGGCGCTTGGCAATCTTCGCGGTGGTCGTCGTCTTGCCCGAGCCCTGCAGGCCGACCATCGTGAGCGGCACCGGCGCCGGCGCGTTGAGATCGATCGGATCGGCGGTCGCGCCGAGCGTCTCGACCAGTTGGTCGTGCACGATCTTCACGACCATCTGGCCCGGGCTCACCGACTTGACGACTTCGACGCCGACGGCCCGCTCGCGCAGCTTGTCGATGAAGTCGCGCACGACGTCGAGCGCCACGTCGGCCTCGAGCAGCGCCCGGCGCACCTCGCGCGCGGCGGCGTCGACGTCGGCGGCGCTGAGCGCCCCGCGCCGCGTCAGACGGTCGAGAATGCCGGAGAGCCGTTCCGAAAGACCTTCGAACATGGGGTTCCGTTCACCTTAACATCGGGTCGCCTCGAACATCGTATCCGAGCCTTCTCCCCTCCGCCCGATGTGGCGGCGCCGCAATGTCCTTGCAACGGCGAACGCGCCCGAGGGCGCATCGCGCTGTCGGGCGTTGGCCTCCGGCCTCTCCTGGACCGGTCAGCAGGAACATTCTCGGCTCTGTCGAGAGCGGGCGGACCCTAGTGGGACCGAGACCCCGGAGTCAACCATCCACCTTGCCCCATTGGGGCGAGGTGCAGGCCTGCGGGTGGCCTATTCGAGGGTCGAGCCGGCGTCGCCCAGCGGCGAGCCGGTGATCGGCTCGGATTCAATGCGCTCCAGGATCTCGATCACCTTGCCGACGCGGCCGCTCGGCAGCTTGCGTCCGGCATTGACCATCGCTTCGTCGGCCGTGATCCAGGCGCGGGCTTCGGCCAGTTCCGCGGGCGTCGCGCCGGTGGCGATGATCTCCGCCGCGACGATATCGTCGACCGGACCGAGCACGGCGGTCACCTCGGGACGGGTCAGGGTCGACATGCGCGCCTCCTGTAAGCCCTGATCGCATTTTCTTCGACGAACCGGTGCCCACTTCGCCAGAAAATGCTCTCGCGAATGCAAGGTAACGGCCGGGCCGCAAGGCGGTTCCCGCCGAACGCATCGATATCAGGGGGAATGTGCCCGCAACTATCTGGCAAGCCGAGCTATTTCAGCGGCACATAGACCTCGATGACGAGCTTGTCCTCCGGCGTGTTCAGCGGGTCGGTCACGTATTGCTCGATGAACAGGTCCTTGGCGTCGAGGTTCTTCTCGTCGAGGAAATTGGTGATCGCCTCGTAGGTGGTGTCCATGGAATCGTAGGAGCCGTGATGCACGAACTTGAGCGCGCGGCCAGTCGGCGATTCTCCGACCGTCAGGTCGCCGCGCGGCGGGTCCTTCGGGGCCTCGGCGATCGGCACGCCGGCCTGGAACTGGAAGCCGGTGTCGTCGGTCGCCGTGTAGATCGTCATCGCCGGTCCGGCCGGCTTGATCCCCTGCTTGTCGAGAAAGCCGTAAACCGTCTTGAAGGCATCGACGATCGTGTCGAACGCCGAATCCCAGTTGCCCGATCCCTTGAATATGACAAGCGTCTTGGGGGTGAGCGTCACCTCCTCGCCGAAGGTCTCGGCCCCGGTCTTGGGCGCGGTCGATGCGGGCGGCTGGGCGGGAGCGCCGGTCTGGGGCGGGGGCGCGATGCCGGTGTCCTGCGCGGCGAGCGGCAGCGAACCGGCCAGGGCGAACGCCAGCGACGCCACCGCGATCGCCATGGCCTTCCGAGAGCACGTCATGGGAGGGTCTCCTGATCAACCGCCTTGCGGGCCGCTGAGGTCCGACGCGCCAATCGGACCTTGCGGGCGGGCCGTCTTTCTAGCATGCCGGCGCCGCGGCGAGAGATGGATTCGACGGGGCGAGCGCACCGAGACTGGCCAATCACGCGGCTTTGACCATATAAATCGGGCCGTACGGAGATGAAGATGAGCGCACTGGCGGGGCACGCCTTCGTGAAGATGAACGGCCTCGGGAACGAGATCGTCGTGATCGACATGCGCTCGGGCCCCGCCCCGATCTCCGCGGCCGAGGCGCGGGCGGCTGCCGGGCCGCAGGGCGCGCCCTGCGATCAGATGATGGTGCTCTATCCGGCCCGGACCCCCGGCACCGACGCGTTCGTGCGAATCTTCAACAGCGACGGCTCGGAAGCGGGCGCATGCGGCAACGGCATGCGCTGCGTCGCCGAACTGCTGTTCCGGGAAACCGGCAAGCCGGTGCTGACCATCGAGACCACGGCCGGTCTCTCCAACTGCTGGAAGGGCGAGCGTCCGCTCGTGTGCACCGTGGACATGGGCGTGCCGCGGTTCTCCTGGCAGGAGATTCCGCTGGCCGAGGAATTTCGCGACACCCGCGCGATCGAGCTGCAGATCGGACCGATCGATGCGCCGATCCTGCATTCGCCCTCCGCGGTGAACATGGGCAACCCGCACGCGATCTTCTGGGTCGACGACGTCGCCGCCTATGATCTCGGCAAGATCGGCCCGCTGCTGGAAAACCATCCGATCTTCCCGGAGCGCGCCAACATCTCGCTCGCGTTCGTCAGGACCCGCGAGCATCTCGTGGTGCGCACGTGGGAGCGCGGCGCCGGCCTCACCAAGGCCTGCGGCTCGGCCGCCTGTGCGGCCGCGGTCGCCGCCGCGCGCACCCGGCGGGCGGAGCGCAAGGTTTCCGTGACGGTTCCGGGCGGCGATCTGCAGATCGAATGGCGCGAGGACGGCCACGTGCGGATGACCGGCCCGGTCGCCTTCGAATACGAAGGCCGCTTCGATCCGGCGCTGTTCGCGACCCTCGGGGCGGCCTGATTCATGACGGCCGACGTTGTCACCTTCGGTTGCCGGCTGAACGCGTATGAATCCGAGGTGATCCGGCGGCATTCCGAAGCCGCGGGCCTGCGCGACGTCGTTGTCGTCAACACTTGCGCGGTCACCGGCGAGGCGGTGCGCCAAGCCCGGCAGGCGATCCGCAAATTGCGGCGCGAACGCCCGGCGGCGCGCATCGTCGTCACCGGCTGCGCGGCGCAGACGGAGCCCGCAACGTTCACCGCCATGGCGGAAGTCGATCGCGTGCTCGGCAACACCGAG
>CAYVBN010000725.1:0-4884 GCA_964449645.1 uncultured Hyphomicrobiales bacterium | reverse complement strand
CGTCTCGCCGAGATCATCCGCGTGCGCTCCTTCGGCTACGCCGACGTGACGCTTGCCTCCGGGCGCAAGAGCAATTTCTATTTCAATCTGAAGCCGACGATGCTCGACGCCGAAGGCGCGGCGCTCTTGGCGCAGCTCACGTTCGATGCGGTGGCGGATGAGCGGGTCGACTATATCGGCGGGCTCGAGATGGGCGCGGTGCCGATCGCCGGCGCGGTCGCGCAACTGAGCTTCCTCAGCGGACATCCGATCCAGGCGTTCTTCGTGCGCAAGAAACCGAAAGAGCACGGCGCCAAGCTGAGCGTCGAAGGGCTCGCGCCTGGCGAGTCGCTCGCCGGCAAGCGCGTCGTCGTCGTTGAAGACGTGACCACGACGGGCGGCTCCTCCATGAAGGCGGTCGAGGCCGTGAAGGACGCCGGCGGCACGATCGCCTTCGTTCTCACCATCGTCGACCGCGAGGAGGGGGCGACCGAAGCGTTCGCGGCCGCGGGGCTCGGGTTCCGCGCGCTCTATCACGCTTCGGAATTCCTCAATCGCTGAAGCAGCGCGTTCGCCTCGGCCGGGTGGAACGCGACATACCGCCGCGTGAACGCGGTGAGCAGGCATCGGCAGTCGACGTCTGCAGCGAAACGGCGTTGCGTGACGGACGCGCGGTGCGCGTGTCCGCAACTCGCCGATTGTTTCAGCTCTGGATGGCTGATAGTCAGCCGTGACCGTCACAGCCCCGGCCGCTCATGCCGCAACGCCTAGCTCAGAGCCTCGCGTTCGCCAGCGTCTTCGTGCTCGCCCTTGTGTTGCCCGAGGGCGCCGAAGCTGCGAGCCCGCTCGACGGCGCCCGGATGGGCTGGCCGTGGGCACTGCCCTTCGTCGGGATCCTGCTGTCGATCGCCACCGGGCCGCTGCTGTTTCCCAAGTTCTGGCACAGGCACTACGGCAAGGTCGCCTTCGCCTGGTCGGTCCTGACGCTCGCGCCGCTTGCCGCCCTGCACGGCACGCCGCCGGCGCTCGCCGCTTTCGTGCACGCGATACTGGCCGAATACCTCAGCTTCATCATTCTCCTGTTCGCGCTCTATGTGATCGCCGGCGGCATCCTGGTGACCGGAAATCTGCGCGGCACGCCGCTCACCAATACGACGCTGCTCGCGTTGGGGACCGTCATGGCGAGCTTCGTCGGAACGACCGGCGCGGCGATGATCCTGATCCGGCCGCTGCTGCGCGCCAACAACGCTCGCCTGCACAATGTGCACGTGGTGATCTTCTTCATCTTTCTCGTCGCGAATATCGGCGGGGCGCTCACGCCGCTCGGCGACCCGCCGCTTTTCGTCGGCTTCCTGCACGGCGTCTCGTTCTTCTGGACGACACGCGCGCTGCTGCCGGCGACGGCGCTCGCCGCCGGCGTGCTGCTCGCGCTGTTCTTCGTGATCGACACGTGGTTCTACCGCAAGGACCGGCGCGTGGCGGTGGTCGGCGAGGCTGATCCTCCGCCTTCGATCGCGGTGCACGGCGGCATCAATCTGGTCCTGATCGCGCTCGTGATCGGCGCCATCCTGGGCTCTGCGATGTGGAGGCCGGGCGTCACCTTCGAGGTCTACGGGACGGTTCTCGAATTGCAGAACGTCGTGCGCGATGCGCTGCTGATCGCGCTCGCGCTCGTCTCGCTCGCGCTCACGCCGGACGAGCACCGTGAGGCGAACGGTTTCACCTGGGAGCCGATCCTCGAAGTGGCCAAGCTGTTCGCCGGCATCTTCCTCTGCATCATCCCGGTCCTGGCGATGCTGCAGGCGGGCGAGCATGGCGCCTTTTCCTGGCTGCTCGAGGCGGTGACGCAGGCGAACGGCGCGCCGCACGACGTCGCCTATTTCTGGCTGACCGGAGCGCTGTCGGCCTTCCTGGACAATGCGCCGACTTATCTGGTGTTCTTCGAACTGGCGGGGGGCGACCCGGCGGACCTGATGGGGCGCTTCGCCTCCACCTTGGCGGCGATCTCGATGGGGGCCGTCTACATGGGCGCGCTCACCTATGTCGGCAACGCGCCGAACTTCATGGTCTACGCGATCGCCACCGAGCGCGGCCTGCGGATGCCGATCTTCTTCGGCTACATGCTCTGGTCTGGGGCGGTGCTCCTGCCGGTGTTCGTGCTGATCACCTTCGTTTTCGTGCTGCCCGCTTGACGGGACGGCTGCGCCGGCCGGACGGCTTCGGACGCGCGGCCTTGCTGCGCTTCGCCGGGAGCATCGCGACCGCTTCGACCTCGAGCAGCGCGCCCTCGCGCGCCAAGGCGGTGATCTGCAGCGTCGTGCTCGCCGGCAGCTCGCACCCGCCCAGATAGGCTTCGCGCACCTCGCGGAAGATCGGCAGGTGGGCGATGTCGACGAGATAGTTGTTGATCTTCACCACGTCGTCGAAGCCCGCTCCCACCGCCGCCAGGGCGTGCTTGAGATTCTCGAAGGTCTGCACCGCCTGGGCGCGGAAATCACCATGGCCGACGAGCTTGCCTTGCTTGTCGAGCGCGAGCTGGCCGGCCACGTAGATGATCCGCCCGGGTCCGGTCGCTTCGACCACCTGGGAGTAGCTCGGCGGAGCCGAAAGAGTCTCGGGATTGAGAAAGCGCAACGGTCCGGCCATGAATATCTCCCCGCAATGCGTCCCGCGGCGGCGGGCGTGAATCGATCGGCGACTATAATCCGTCGGTCGCGCTGGCGTTAAGCGCGGCCGCGTGGGCGCCGGCGGCGGATTGCTTGACTTCACTCGGAGCTTGCCGGAGCCTGCGGCCGGGTCGGGGGCTGAAATCAACGTCGGGACGGGGCCGGCGAGCGGGATATCCCTGACCGCGAGAGGGGACCTGCATGGCCGGCGGGACGTTCACGCCACACATCTTCTTCGGCTTCGATCCGATGATCGTGTCGACGGTGATTCTCTGCCTCACCTACGCGGCCATCATCTGGGACAAGCTCAATCGCGCCATCGTCGCGCTCATCGGCGCGACCGTGATGATCGTGATCGGCGCGCTCGATCAGCACGAGGCGCTCAAGGGCGTCGACTGGAACACGATCGGGCTGCTCACCGGCATGATGATCCTGGTGTCGATCTCACGCCGCTCGGGCATGTTCCAGTATCTGGCGATCTGGTCGGCGCAGAAGGCGAAAGCCAGTCCGGCCGGCATCCTGCTTCTGCTGCAGCTCACGACCGCCGTCGTCTCGGCCCTGCTCGACAACGTCACCACGGTCCTGCTCGTCGTGCCGGTGACGCTCGCCATCGCCAAGGAGCTCGACGTTGCGCCCTATCCGTTCCTGTTCGCCGAAGTGTTCGCCTCCAACATCGGCGGCACTGCGACCCTGATCGGCGATCCGCCCAACATCCTGATCGGCTCGCTGGCCGGTCTCGACTTCAACGCCTTCGTCTATCACCTCGCGCCGGTCATCGTCGTGGTGATGACCGTGCAAGCCTTGATGATCCACCTGTTGTGGGGGCGCGAGATGAAGTCGACCCCCGAGCATCGCGCCCGGGTGATGGCGCTCAGCGCGGGCGAGACCATTCTCGATCGGGTGTTGCTCAAGCAGTCGCTCTGCGTGCTGGCGATCGTCATCGTCGCGTTCATGATCGCCCGGCCGCTGCATCTCGAGCCCGCCACGATCGCGCTCGGCGGCGCCGCCGTGCTCATGCTGCTCGACAACTGGCAGCATCATGCGGAGAAACAGTCGGAGAACGTGCACAAGACGTTCACCGATGTCGAGTGGATCACGATCTTCTTCTTCATCGGGCTGTTCATCGTGGTGCACGGCGTCGAAATGGGCGGGCTCCTGGCGCTGCTCGCCAACAAGCTCGTCGCCGCGACCGGCGGCGACCTGGCGAAGACCGGCTATGCCATCCTGTGGGCGTCGGCGTTCCTCTCGGCCATCGTCGACAACATTCCGTTCGTCGCCACCATGATTCCGCTCATCAAGAGCATGGCGCCGGCCTTCGGCGGGCCGGAGCACATCGAGCCGTTGTGGTGGTGCCTGTCGCTCGGCGCCTGCCTCGGCGGCAACGGGACCCTGATCGGCGCTTCCGCCAACCTGACGGTCGCCGGTATCGCCGAACGCAACGGGATTCCGTTTCGTTTCACCACCTATCCGTTCTACGGCCTGCCGATGATGATCGTGTCGGTGGCGATCTGCCACGTGTACGTCTGGCTGCGCTACTTCTGAGCGCGTAAGAACCCCTTCAGGCTTCGAGCGCCGTCACCGCGTCCTCGGCGAGCGCCATTGCGCTCGTCAGCCCGGGCGACTCGATCCCGAACAGATGCACGAGGCGCGGCAGGCCGTGCTCGGCCGGCATGTCGAGGACGAAATCGACCGCCGCCTCGCCCGGGCCGCTGAGCTTCGGCCGGATGCCGCAATAGTCCGGCACCAGGGAGTTGTCCGGGAGTTGCGGCCAATAGCGCCGGATGCCGGCGTAGAACGCGGCCGCGCGCGCGGGATCGACATCGAAGTGCGGCGCGTCGATCCACTCGACGTCGGGCCCGAACCGCATCCGGCCGGCGAGATCGAGGGTCACGTGAATGCCGAGCCCGCCGTCGACCGGCGCGGGATAGATCAGCCGCGAGAACACCGGCCTGCCGGAAAAACCGAAATAGTTGCCCTTGGCGAGGACGAGCCGCGGAATCCGGTCCGCCGCATAGCCATCGGTCGCCGCGGCAAGTTTCTGTGCGCCGTGACCGGCGGAATTCACCACGGCGTCGACCAGGATGGTGCCCGGATCGGCGCCGCCGAAGCGCACCTCCCACCCGCCTGCCACCGGCGTCAGACGCTCCACCGGCGTGTTGAGCGCGATCGTGCCGCCGCGGTCTTCGAGGTCGCCCTCGAACGCCAGCATCAGCCGGTGGCTGTCGATGATGCCGGTCTC
>CAYVBN010000724.1:0-7677 GCA_964449645.1 uncultured Hyphomicrobiales bacterium | reverse complement strand
CAAGGTCTTGGCCAGCCGGCCGGGCAGGTCGAGAAACATCACGTCTTCGACCTGCTCGCTGCTGTGTCGAAGCCGCGAGCACAGGACCTCGATGAGCTTAAGCGCGATTTCCGGATGGTTGTGCACGACCGGAAGGAAATCGCGCCGCTCGATCACCAGAAGCTCGCAATCGCTCGCCGCGACGGCGTCGGCGGTCCTCGGCTGCCCATCCAGAAGGGCGATTTCGCCGAATATCTCTCCGGCATTGAGGACGTTGAAGATGGCGTCGCGCCCCGCGAGCGAGGGAACACCGATCTTGACCGAGCCGGCACAGATCGCGAACAGGCTCGTGCCCGGGTCGCCCTTGGCGAAGATGGTGGCCCCGCGTTTGACCGATTTCGACTTGGCGTAGGCGCTCAACCGGTCCACCAGATCGGGACCGAGCTTCCCGAACAGCGGATGCTGGAGAAGGATCCGGCGCTTGTCGAAGCCGCGGCTCCCGACCTGAATTTCGGGGGTGACGGGCATTTCGGGGTCGTTCCTCTCGAAACCCGCTGTTGCGACATTCTACTCCCTGGCGGACGCCAGCACAGCCCTTTCGATCAAGTCCGCCCTCGCCCGTCCGCCGACGCCTCTCTTTTTATTTTTTGCAGACGATTCAGGCGCAAGACGTTTCCGGACGAGCTGGATTGGAACGACTCCCAAGCCCGCACACTTTGTGCCGCTCTGGTGGCCGGCTATCATCCGATCAGATGATGGCTGTCGCCAAACTTGCCGCTATCAGAGAATTCTATGCGCCTCGGCGCGACGACAAGATAGCTCGCGGTCAAGGGACCGCAGCTATAGGCTATATCAATAGGCCTTCTTATGCTCGGCAAGCCGCAGACGGGTGCGACCGCAACGGAGAGCAGCTCTCCGGGCACGCGTCCGGCTTTTGCCGTGATCGATAAACGCGCCGCCGCGTTTGTCGTCGCTCTCGAACAGTGCGGCATGGGATCCGCGACGTTCAGCTTCGAACAGCCGGCCAAACGCACCGCTTATGCCCGGCGTGTCATGCCCGACCAGCAGAGGAAATTCGCCGCGGATTTCACCGCGGACGCGCAGCGCCTCGCCGCATGGGCGCGCGGCGCCGATTGGCCGGTCGCCGTTCCGCCCGACCTGCAGGTTGCGGTGTCCGACCGCTACGCGATTTCCAGATCGCTGGTGCCGGCGTGGTTCGGCCAGAGAGGCTCCATCGAGTTTCCGGCCTGGCGGGTCGCCGCCGGCAGGGCCGCCATCACGCACGAACTGGTCCATGTCATCCTGCCCAATGCGAACCGGCTGCTCGCGGAAGGGCTTGCGGTTCACCTTCAGGCCGAGCTGGGCCGAAACCCCGCATTCCCCAATTTCGGGAAGTCCCTTCACCAAGTCGCATATCAGGTGCTGCGGACCGTCGTGCCCTCATTTTGTGCAGACGACCCGGCGCGTTGCGACATCGTTGATCTCGCCGCCCTGGACAGCATCCCGGTTCCGAACCCGCTCGTCCTGCGCATAGGGGAGACATTCTGCGACGCGAGTCCGCACGGCCAGGCGCGCGTTTATCCGCTCGCCGGCTCCTTCGTCCGCTATCTGATCGACGTGCACGGGATCGAACGGTTTCGCGCCCTCTACGATGCCACGCCGCTCAGTCCATTTGTCTGCAACCCCGGAGCGACGGAGCGATGGAAGGAAATATTCGGCTACCGGCTCGACGAACTTGCGATAGAATGGAAGCGATTGCTCTTGCGCACATTTGCACGATCCGACGGCTTCGGCTGAACGCCGCAGCAGGAACGGGACGGCCGCTCGGTTCGGCACCGTCGGGTGGGGACAAAAGGATTTCCAACGTTTTGATCGCGAAGACCCTGGGAGGACGGGATGGTTGACGTAAATCCGAAACTGACATCGACGAAGCTGCGCAAGAGCGCCAAAAAGACTTCCGAAGGCAAAGGAGCCGCTCCGCTTCCCGGGGTGACGACCGACGCGAAAGCAGCCGCACACGCCGATCCGAACGATCCGGCGTCGCCATACTACGGCTCGACGCATCACGATCCCGACGGCTATCGCAAGAACCGTCAGCTCGCGAAGCGGATCAGCAAGGCGGTCGAGAAGATCAAGGCCTCCGACGAACACGGCCCGCGCTTCGTACTGGCGTGGCGCATGTACCCGAACAAAGACCATCCCGTCTGGCAGCAGAAGGATGTCCACTACTGCGGATGCGGATGCGGCTGTTCAGCCCCCGGCCCCTACGAGCCGTCCGAAAA
Organism: uncultured Hyphomicrobiales bacterium; assembly: GCA_964449645.1. GTDB lineage: Bacteria > Pseudomonadota > Alphaproteobacteria > Rhizobiales > Xanthobacteraceae > CAYVBN01. Next base: position 5,416 of record CAYVBN010000724.1, on the reverse strand, counting down.
GCCGGCCCGGAAGCCATCGAAACCCCGAAAAGCAGGCAAGCGGTCCAACAAGGCGCCGCGATAACGAGACCGGCGGCCGACGGGCGCCGGACGTATCAGAACCTGCCATTTCAAACGGGAGCATGTCATGAAGACGATCGGATTCCTCAACAGCATGTCGGAAGGCGCCTGCGGCGACTTCGTCGATGCGTTCCGAAAGGGTTTGCAAGGAAGCGGCCTCGCGGTGGGTCGGGACGTCGCCGTCGAGTTCCGCTGGGCGGACGGACGATACGACCGGCTGCCGGCGCTCGCCGCCGATCTCGTGTCGCGCCGGGTCGACGTGATCGCCGCCACCGGCGGCATCGTATCGGCGCGTGCCGCGCTGGAGGCAACGAAGACGATCCCGGTTCTTTTCGTGAGCGGATGCGACGCCGTGCAGGCGGGCCTCGTCGACAACCTCCGGCGTCCCGGCGGCAACGCCACGGGCGTCCAGGTGTCGACCACGGAAGCGCTGGAACGACGGTTGCGGACGCTGCGCGAGCTCGTGCCGGGCAATGGGCGCATCGCCCTCCTCGTCAATCCCAATAGCTTCGTCGCCCGCATGGAAGACACGCACGGGCGCAACTCCAATCTCATCGTTCTGAGCGCAAGCACGGAAAACGAGATCGAAAGCGCCTTCAACCGGGCCGCGGAGCAGAAAGCCGCCGCCATTCTGGTCAGCGCAGACCCGTTCTTCACCAGCCGGCGCACGCAGATCGTCGCCTGCGCCGAGCGCACGCGCATCCCCACCGCCTATCCGTGGCGCGAATACTCGGACGCCGGCGGTCTCGTCAGCGAGGGCCCCAATCTCACGGAAGCCTATCGGCTGATCGGCATCTATGCCGGCCGGATCCTGAACGGCAGCACGCCCGCGGACCTGCCGGTCCGGGTGCTCGGCGAACAGGACTTCAAGGTTGAGATCAGCTATCGGACCGCGCAGGCGCAAAATATCCGGGTGCCGGACAGCCTGAGGAACCGCGCCGAACTGCGCTGAACCGAGGTCAATGTGACTCCCGAGGTGCGTCTCCCGTCGCCCGCGATCGGCCTCGGCTATCGTGCGGCCATCGGCGAGTGGACACTGCAGAACCTCGAGCGCTTCGACGTGCTCGAGGTCACGGTGGATCACTGCATCCATGCCGGCCCGCGGACGCAATCGCAGATCTACGATCTGGTCGGCCGCATTCCGCTCAACGCCCACGGGGTCGGGCTTTCGATCGGCACCGATGAGCCGCTCGATCATGCCTATCTCGACCGGGTCGCCGCCGTCGTCGAGCGGCTGCGCGCCCCGACCTACAGCGAGCATCTGGCCTTCACCCGGGTGCCCGGCCGCGAGCTTGCCAATCTCCTGCCGCTTCCCCGCACCGAGGCCGTGGCCGAGATGGTCGTCGAGAAGGTCCGCGCCGTGCAGGCGCGCATTCCCGTGCCGTTTCTGCTCGAAAACATCACCTACGTGTTCGAGTGGCCGGATTCGAAGATGTCGGATGCGGATTTCCTCAACTTGATCTGCCGGGAAACCGGGGCCGGCCTCCTGCTCGACCTGGAAAACCTGTTCCTGAACGCGGAAAACCACCGGTTCGATCCGGAGGCGTTTATCGACGCATTGCCGCCTGGCCTCGTGCATGAGGTGCATCTCGCCGGCGGGACTGCCGTCGAAGAGCCTTCGCTGGAGCGGCCGTTTCTCGCCGACTCCCACAGCCATCCGGTCCCCGAGCGCGTGCTCGAGCTGCTCGAATATCTGCTCAAGCGGCATCAGCCGACGACGGTCGTGCTCGAGCGTGACGATCGGCTCGACGCCACGCACGAGATCCTGCGCGACATCTCGCTCATCCGCGAACGGGTGGCGGCTTCGCGCCGCGAGCCGGTCACGTGACCGATCGGCTGGCCGACCGGCAGGCACGTCTGCTCGCCTATCTGACGAGCGGAGACGCGATTTTCACCGGGTCGGCGCCGAACGATCCGGCCCTGCGCGGAATCGATCCCGCTCTGCTCCATCTGGAGGCGCGCTTCTCTTACGACAAGCGGATCGAGAAGATCGCGGCAGTGTTTCCCCGCACGTTCGAGCTGCTCGATCTCGATACGATCCTGTCCCGGTTCGTGACGGCGGCGCCCCCTTCGGATGTGAGCCGGCTGGGCAACGCCCGTCAGTTCTACGAGTTTCTGTCGGCCGAGTGGGACCGATGCCGACCCGAGCCGCCATATCTGGTCGACATCGCGGCTTGCGAGCTGGCCTGCGCACAGGTGCGTGCCGCAACCGATGAGCATTCGTTCGAGTCCGGACCCGCGAAACCCGGCCCGCGCGTGGATGCGTTCCGGCGCCACCCCGCGGTCGCTCTGCTCATCTGCGGGTACGACGTGCGGCCGATTTTCGAGGAAGGTCCCGCCGCGAGCGCGCCCGTTCGCCGCGACACGCTCCTCGCGGTCACGCTCGACCGCGACACGGGCCAACCTGTCATTTGCGAACTGCAGCCGGGCCTCTTCGATCTCCTCGCCGCGCTCGATGAGTGGACGGACGCCGCGGATCTCACGTCGCTTCCCGCTCATCTCCTCGACGATCTCGTCCGGCACGGTCTCGTGGAGACGCGGGAATGAGGATCGGCATCATCGGCAAATTTCCGCCGATCCAAGGCGGCGTGAGCATGCGGACCTACTGGATCGCGCACCGGCTCGCCGCACGTGGCCACGAGGTCCACGTCGTCACCAACGCGAAGGAAGCCGAGTCGCCGTTTCGCATGCATATGCGTGCGGAGGATTGGGATCGCTGTGGCGGACAGTATCCGGGCGGCTCGGTCACGGTGCACTGGACCGATCCGGTCGACCGTTCCCAATCCTACATCCCGATGGCGAGCCCGTTCGTCTCGAAGCTCGCCGGGCTCACGGCGCGCGTTCATGCGCAGCACCCGCTCGACGTGATCCTGTCGTTCTACATGGAGCCCTACGGGATCGCCGGACACCTGGCGGCACAGATGACGGGCGTGCCGCATGTCGTTCGCATGGCCGGGAGCGACGCCGGCCGCCTTTGGTCCCATCCGCAGTTCGAGGCGCTCTACGACCACGTGCTGCGCAGCGCGGATGCCGCCATCCTCAGCCGCAGACTTGCGGAGCGCGCCAACTCCCGAGGCGTGCGGCGCGACCATATCGCCGCCGACGAACCGTTCGTCCTGCCCGAGGAGTTGTTCAGGCCCGACGGGCCGAAGCTCGATCTGGCCGCCGTGACATCCGAGGCAACCTCCGATCCGCAAACACGCGATCTCGTCTGGGGCGGCTTTGCGGGCGAACGCCCCTATTTCGGTGTTTACGGCAAGCTCGGCGAGACCAAGGGATCGTTCGCCCTTCTGGACGCGATGCACCGCCTCACCAGGTCCGGCATCGATGTTGGCCTCGTTGCCCTCGCGCACGGGACGAAATCCGTCGAAGAAAGATTTCGCGCTCGCGTCCAGGAACTCGGCCTCGTCGACCGCGTCCTGCAACTGCCGTTCCTGCCGCACTGGCGCGTGCCCGAATTCCTGCGTGGATGTCTGGCGGTCTGCTGTCTGGAGCAGGGTTTTCCCATCGCGCTGCATCGGCCGATCGTCGCGCTCGAGGTTCGGCTCTGCGGGACGTGCCTGGTGGCTTCCACGGAAGTGCTGCTCAAGCAGCCGGATTCGTTCCAATTGGCCAACGGCTACGATTGCGTGGCGATCGAGGACGTGAACCGCATCGACGTCCTGAGCGATCGATTGACGGCCATCGCACGCGAGCCGGAGCTCGCGGCCACCGTCGGCGCGCGCGGGCGCAAGTTTGCCAGCAAAATCCAGACGGAAAGCTCTTTTCCAAAAAGGCTTGAACATGTTCTCGAAAAGGCCGCGGCACGCCAGAAGCAGCCCCCGAGGGTGCGCGCCCTTGCGAAAGCGCGGCCCGATCCGCGCGCGCGATTCTCGAAGACGTACTGCGCCATGCTCCTGATCGACGACGCGCCACCTTCCGAACGGACCATCGAAACGGCGCAGGCGCGGGCTGTGCTGAGCACTCTGAAAGAGCGCATCAGTTCCGGCGAGGCGCATCTTCGCTCTCTGGCGATCCAGACCGAAGTCGAAGTTGCGATCGCAACTGCGCAGGACGAAGGTGGCGACCGAAGCATGAGCACGTCGGATTCACTGTTCCGGCTCAGCTCGAGCAAATGGGCCATACGGGACACCGATCTGCTGGATCTCTGTCCCACCCTTCACCCGGACGCCCGACTCATCGCATTCGACTATTACGATTCTGAGCTCCTCGGTCTCGGCATCCCCGATGAATTGCGAAAGCGCCCGGGCCCACCGCGGAGCTATGTCCTGGTCTGGGTGGGACCTCCAGAGGAACGCGGCGATCCGACACTCTTGGACGACAGGATCGGGCGCATCCTGGAGCTGAGCGATGGTTCCCGCACCGTTTCCGGGATCCTGACCCAGTTGCCGAGCGACGGCATTCCCGAGGACCCTGAATGGCCCGGCGACCGTGCAGCGGTGGAGTGGTTGTTCGCCGTGGGGTTGCTTTCGCTGTCCGAGACACGCCTGCGTTCTCGTGAGCCCGAACCGGAACCGGTCGGCGAGCAAGTTCCGCATCACCATGGGTCACCCTGACGTGACCCCGTGGACCGGCCCAAGTGGCCGCAAGATCAGCCTTTCTGCCCACTCCGAGCGGTCCCGTGACGGCATGCCAACGTGAGCCGCCTCACACAGCGCCGGAGCGGCTATGGTATAGTTTTGGCCACAACAGAGGGTGTCCTCGCCGAAGGGGGCAACGACAGGAACCGCATGAAGCGCCGTGAATTCATGGGGCTTTTGGGGCGCGGAGCGCTGGTCCTGCCTGCGACGGCGGCATGGCCCCGGGCGACCCTTGCCCAAACGGCCGACAAGCCGGTGATCGGGCTGCTGCACAGCGTGTCGGCAAGCGGTCCGTTCGAGCAGCTCCTGCATGCCTTCCGCGACGGGCTCGGCGAACTCGGATTCGTCGAAGGACGCAACCTTACGATCCTCTACCGCTGGGCCGAGGGCAAATACGACCGCCTTCCTGGGCTCGCTGCCGAGCTCGTCGACCAGAAAGTCCGGCTCATCGCCGCGACCGGCGGCCAGGTTTCGGCACGGGCGGCCATGAAGGTGACGAGCACCATTCCGATCCTGTTCATCGCCGGCTTCGACCCGGTCAGCGAAGGTTTCGTCACCAGCATGAATCGCCCCGGCGGAAACGCCACGGGCTTCAGCGTCTACACGACCGAGCTGATCAAGAAGCGCCTGGAACTGCTGCGCAACCTGGTCCCCGGCGCCAAGATGGCGCTGCTGATGAATCCCAAGATGGAGGTGGCGCCGGTCGAGGAGCGCGACACCCGCAATGCCGCACGCGAGCAGGGCGTCGAACTGGTCGTGCTCGGCGCGAGCGCCCC
>CAYVBN010000723.1:0-7953 GCA_964449645.1 uncultured Hyphomicrobiales bacterium | reverse complement strand
CTGGGACCTCGGCTTCCAGCAGGTCACCAAGTACATCTGGACCGGACCTCCCGGCCTGGAGTCGATCTACCAGCCGGTCGACCTGATGGACCTCGTGGTCAACATGAACGTCTGGAACAAGCTCTCGCCGCAGATGAAGCTCTGGGTCGAGAACGAGGTGGAGGCCTATTCGGCCGTCCATTTCGGCGCCATCCAGAAGGCCGACATGGAAACCTGGCCGAAGTTCGAGAAGGCCGGCACCCAGGTCAACCGGATGCCGGCGGAGGACCTGGACAAGTGGCAGCGTATCGCCACGCCGATCTGGTTCAAGTGGGCGAACAAGGACAAGGACGCGGCGCGCCTGTTCAAGACCCAGCTCGAGATCATGGAGTCGCCGACGTGCGGCTACGTGACTCCCGACATGTACAAGGGACAGAAGCTCGATCTCTAGTGCATCGGCCGGCGAATCTGAGACGGTTCGCCGGCGAAGTCGTGCTCCAGCCTGATGAAGCTGGGGCGCGACCTCACGTGGGCCGGGTTTTCATTTCCGCGGACCGCGTGGCGTCAGCGTCGAAATCAGAAACAAATAACAAAGCGGTGGAGGTGGTGTTTCGAGATCGCCTCCATCGCATCACCACTGCCGGTCTGGGGAGACCATGCCTAATCTCAACTTCGTACTACCCCATTGGCTCTATTGGGGCACGCTGCTGATTTTTCCGCTCGTCGCGATGTATCTCGTCGCGCGGCAGCGGCGCCGGGGCGAGCCGCGCGGTCCTTCGCTCTTCATCGCTTATCTGTTCTGGGTGTGCTCCGGTTTCATGGGCCTGCACCGGTTCTATCTGCGAAGCCTCTGGGGTTTCGCCTTCATTCCGGTGTTCCTGGCCATCCTCCACACCAACGACGTGATCCGCGATCTGCGCGAGGACGTTTCTCGCACGCACGCGGCTTACGAATCCGCGGAGATCCAGCTCAACCGGGCCAAGATCGCTCCCGGCGTGGCCGCGACGCCCGAAATGACAGCGCGGCTGCGGCAGGCGGAAGCCGCCGAGGCAGCGGCGAAGCGTGATGCCGACGACGCGACGGGCACCATGGACCGCTGGCAAAGCTATTCCCGCTGGCTCGCCATTCTGATGGCGGCGATGCTGGTCGGCGACGCGATCCTGCTTCCCGGCCTCGTGCGGACCGCGAAAGTCCGGGAAGCCGCCGAGCGCGCCCATGCGCCGCCGGAATCGGTTCCGCCCGAGGTCGCGCTGGCCGGCACGCAGGAAGACCCGACGCTGCATCTGCACACGCGCATCACCGACAAGCTCGAATGGCTCAACGTGCGGATCGGCGAGTTCGTCGCCTACTGGGCGGTGATCTCGGTCTTCGTCTACTACTACGAGGTGATCGCGCGTTACGTGTTCAATTCACCGACCAATTGGGTGCACGAGAGCATGTTCCTGATGTACGGCATGCAATACGTGCTGTGTGGCGCGTACGCGTATCGGGAAGACCAGCACGTGCGCGTCGACGTGATCTACACCAAGTTTTCGCCGCGCGGAAAGGCGATTGCCGACATCATCACGTCGGTGTTCTTCTTCATCTTCATCCTCACCATGACATGGACCGGAGCGCGGTTCGCGCTCGACGCCATCAATAACGGGGAGGTGTCCTTCACCGAGTGGGGCATTCAATACTGGCCCGTCAAGCTCGCGCTGCCGATCGGTGCCGCGCTGATGGCGTTGCAGGGGCTCTCGAAGCTCATCAAGGACGTCATGTTCGTCCTGAACGGGAGAGCCTGAGCCATGGGACTGAGCATCGACATCGCATGGTTGACCGTTCTGCTGTTCGGTTCGCTGGCCGTGCTGCTGGCGCTTGGACTGCCGATGGCGTTCTGCACCGGCAGCCTGGCGACCATCTTCCTCTTCGTCTTCGGGACGCCGGCCATTCTCAACATGATGCCGTCGCGCATCTTTCCGTTCATGACGGACTATCAGCTGTCCGCCGTGCCGCTCTTCATCTTCATGGCGGCGATGCTCGAGAAGGCCGGCATCATCGAGGAGCTGTTCGACACGGTCTACAAGTGGCTCGGCTCGGTGAAGGGTGGGCTCGCCGCCGCCACCGTGCTGGCCTGCACGGCGCTCGCCGCGATGGTGGGCGTCGTCGGCGCCACCGAGGTGACGATGGGCATGATTGCGCTGCCCGCCATGCTCAAGCGCGGCTACGATCAGAAACTTGCTTGCGGATCGCTGCTCGCCGGAGGGACGCTCGGAATTCTCATTCCGCCGTCGGTGATGGCGATTGTGTACGCGGTCGTCGCCCAGCAATCGCTCGGCGAGCTTCTGGTCGGCTCGATTTTCCCGGGCTTGCTGCTGTCGGGGCTCTACGTCTCCTACGTTCTCGTCCGCTGCTACATCAATCCGAAGCTCGGGCCAGCGCTTCCGCCTGAAGAGCGGGTCGACTGGCACGAGAAGCTCCGGCTGCTGCGAAACACGATCGCTCCGATCCTCCTCATCATCCTCGTGCTCGGCGTGATCTTCGTCGGCATCGCCACCCCGGTCGAGGCGGCGGGCATCGGAACCTTCGGCGCCCTGTTCGTCTCGGCGCTGCACCGCAGGCTGACGTGGCCCGCGGTCCAGGAAGCCGCCTTCGCGACCTTGAAGGCGACCGCGATGGTGATGTGGATCTTCTTCGGCGCGACGATGTTCGTGGGCTTCTTCATCGTCAAGGGCGGTCAGGAATTCGTCGCCAATTCGATTCTCGGCACGGGGCTGCCGCCCTACGGCATCCTGGCGCTGATGATGGTCATTCTGTTCGTGCTCGGGATGTTTCTCGACTGGGTCGGCATCCTGCTGCTGACCGTGCCGATCTTCCTGCCGATCATGAAGAGCCTGGAGTGGACCGGCCTGCTCGGGTTTTCCGGCGTGAAGCCCGAAGACGTACCGCTCTGGTACGGCGTCATCTTCATGGTGAACATGCAGATGGCGTTCCTGAGCCCGCCCTTCGGCTACTCGCTGTTTTACCTCAAGAGCGTCGCGCCGCCGGAGATCACCATGGCGACGATCTTCCGCGCGGCCGTCAACTTCATGGTGCTGCAGTGGATCGGGGTGGGGCTCTGCATCCTTTTCCCGCAGATCATCGTGTGGTTGCCCGGCATCGTTTACACGCGCTGACGACGAGTACGCTGCAGCTCGTTCTGTTGGGGCGAGGTGAAAAGGTCTGCGGCGTCTCCCGCGTAAGTCGGCGGTGCACGAGAGCGGGAGACTTTCTTCGAGCCGTCTTCCGGCTAGCCTTTTGATTTGCGCACGGTCCTTCCCGAAAACCGGTATCCACTTTTCGGGGCCATGCTCTAAGCCCGGCTCGGCGCACCGAGATTCTCGCGGAAGAATGCGAGTGTGCGGCTCCAGGCGAGATCGGCCGCCTCCTTGTTGTAGCGCGGCGTGTTGGTGTCGTTGTTGAAGGCGTGATTGACGTTCGGATAGACGTAGATCGCATAGCGCTTGTTGTTCGCCTTCAGTGCCGCCTCGTAGGCCGGGATGCCCGAATTGATCGGCTGGTCGAGCCCGGCATAATGCAGCAGGAGCGGGGCGCGAATTCCCGGCACGCGATCGGCCGGAAGTTGACGGCCGTAATACGCGACCGCCGCCTTGAGATCGGGGCTCACAGCCGCCAGGCGATTGATCATGCCGCCGCCCCAGCAGAATCCCACGGCGCCGACCTTGCCGTTCGATTCCGCATGTTTCTCCAGGAACGGCACCGCGGCCGCGAGTTGCTTCTCGGTCGCGGCAAGATCGAGCTTGCCGATCATGTCGCGCGCCTTGTCCTCGTCGGACGGCGTTCCGCCGCCCGACGAGAGCAGATCGACCGCGAGCGCCAGAAAGCCTTAGGGCGCGAGCCGGCGGGCGATATCCTCGATGTGCGGATTGAGCCCGCGATTTTCGTGCACGACGATGACCGCCGGACGCCGCATCGTCTCCTTCAGGCGCACCAGATAACCCGATACTTTTCCGCCCGGCGCGTCATAGGCAATCGTCTCGGCGCGCAGCCGCGCATCGTTCGCCGCAATCGTCTCCGCCTTGGCGTAGTCGTTGCGCAAGACCGGCAGCAGCGCAGCCGCCGCCGCGGCCGAGCCGACGATCTCGCCGGCGCGATCGAGGAAATCGCGGCGGCTCATCGCGCCGTGCGTGAAACGGTCGTACAGGTCGATGATGCGTTGATCCATGACACTCCCCTCTGCGGCCGCACGCGGCGAGATTAGCAGCCGGCACGGGGATTGCAGCCCGCCCCACGCATTTGTGACGCGAGAGCGCGATGACTTTTCCTCGCATCGTCATCCTGCTCGATTGCTTTGATTGAGCAGGATCCCGTGCGAAAGCCGGCATCCGCTTTCGGGATCATGCTCGCGCGCCGGGGCTCGCGCGCACGGCTTGACGCCGCCGCCTCCCTCGATGCTTATGCGCGGCTCGGTACCGGCTGGGGCGTCGCCGGGCGCCGCGCATGCGCGCCATATGCTTGGCGCATGTCCGTGACCGGATAGGGGAGGCCGACGTGCAGTTTGTTCAGCGTGGGATTTTTGTGCGTTCCATGAAACATTTCGCGTCCGTTTCGCCGCGCCACCGATCCGATCTCCGGCCGATGACCTTACGTTGCGGCGCGTGCGCGTGCACGGCCGCAGCGCTTTTGATTGCCGCTCTTGCTGGCCGCGCGCATGCGGCCGATGCAGAGTTTCCCTATGGGCAGGAACTGCTGCTCGACGCCGCGCCGATGAAGGGCTCGAAACGCATTCCCTCCCTCGAAGTCGAATCGAACGGGCGCGCCACGATCGATCTGTGGTGCAACGAGGTCGCCGCACAATTCGTCGTTGCCGGCGAAACCCTGACGGTGCTGACGGGTACAAAGACCGAGCGGCAGTGCGATCCCGAGCGCATGCGCGCCGACGAGGACCTGCTCTCGGCGCTGACCCAGGTCACGACCTGGCGGCAGCAGGGCGAGGCGCTCTTGCTCGAGGGCCCGAAGAGCCTGCGGTTCCGGCCGGCCACCAACTGACCGACGGGAAAACGACCCGCGTTGCCTTTTCCCGGTGAACGAACCCGCAGCGGCTGCCGCATGGGAAGGGTGCAGGCCGACGGTAGAATGTTGCGCCCGTGCACCAGGTCAGGAGAAATCGGCCGCCGTCCCTGTCGAGAACTCGCTCCGGCCGATTGTCCATAAGGAAACGTAAAGGAACAATGCTCCCGCCGCCATGAGGCCGCTGGCGGCCGGATTGCTCCAGTCGACTGGCCGGTCGGGGCTGGGGGGCACCGAAACGCCGGCAGTCGGTCGCGGCGAGCACTCAGGGGCTGAGCATGAGGGGCACGGTGTTCGCCGCGACGCTGGCGGGTCTTGCATTGGCGGGACCCGCCTTCGCGGGCCCGGAGACGCCGGTCGCGGTGCCGATCTATCCCTGGAGCGGCTGGTACGGCGGCATCCACGGCGGTTATGGCTGGGGCGACGGCAACGCGTCGGGTATCGTCGACCCGGGCACCGTCCCGTTGTCGCCCGGCTGGGTCGTCACCGCGCCGGTGCCCGCTGCGTTCGCGATTGCCGATCCCGACCCGAAAGGCTGGATCTTCGGCGCCCAGATCGGCGTCAACCAGCAAGCCGGCCGCACCGTCTATGGTGTCGAGGCGGATTTCACGTGGTCCGGCATCCGCGGCTCCAGCGCGGTGCCGATCAGTCTCGCCATCAACGACCCGGACCAGGGCGCGTTCGCCGGCCAGGCGAGCCTCGAGTCGAAGCTCGAATGGTTCGGGACGCTGCGCGGCCGGCTCGGCTACACCTTCGAGCGTTTCCTTCCCTACGTGACGGGCGGGCTCGCCTACGGCAACCTCAAGACGACGCTGACGGTCGGCGGATCGACGTTCGATACCGGCGGGGGCGTGGTGCTGGTCGGCTCGAACGCGGTGTCGGCGTCCGCGAGCGCGACGCAGGTCGGCTTCGCGGTCGGCGCCGGCGTCGATTGGGCGGTGGTCGACCGCTGGACGCTGCGCGCCGAATATCTGTTCCTGAGCTTCCCCGACCGGGGCATCACGCTCGTTGTGCCGGGCGGATCGGCGGCGAGCAGCGGCCTCGACGTCCACCTCGCCCGCGCGGCGCTCAACTACCGCTTCTGATCGCCGGCGTTCCGATCGCGCCCAACCGCGCTCCTTTCGGCGGATTCCATTTCTGATCGCTTTTTCTGCGGTGGGCCGGTAACAATTTCATGGAAAACGCCGGCGCGGAGGATCGCGCTCGGCGAGGCCCAAGCAACATGTCGTCCTCGGATCGTCTGTCCGGCTCGCCGCAGGAGCTTGAGTCGCTGGAGTTCCGCCACGCCGAGAGTGAGGCGGAGCTGCGCGCCTGCTTTCCGGTCATCCGGGAACTGCGGCCCAATCTGTCGGACGAAACCGCCTTTCTGGCGCAGGTTCGCCGCCAGGCGGCGGAGGGTTATCGCGTCATGGTGGGGCGCGTCGCGGGCGAGATCGTCAGCTATGCGGGTTATCGGCTGGGAGAGAGTCTCTCGCGCGGGCGCTTTCTCTATGTCGACGACCTCGTGACGGCGGCGTGCATGCGCTCGCGCGGCTGCGGCCGCCGCATGCTCGGGGCGCTTGCCGCAGAGGCTCGCAGGGCGGGGTGCGCGACGCTCGTGCTCGACTCGGGCTTCGCGCGCGCCGGCGCGCATCGCTTCTACGTGCGCCACGGCTTCGACATCCAGGCGCTGCACTTCCGCATGAAGCTTGGCGATTGAGATCGTTGCGAACCTGACTTCATGTTGGACCGCATCATTTGCGACCGGCCGGTGTTCCGGCGATCGGCCGACCCCGCTTCGCAGAAATGCTTCCGCGCCATTCATGCTTGAGGTGTTTGGAAGTCGACCTGTTTTGAGGTTGATTGTTTTGAGATTGATTGCTGGAAGTTAATTTGTTTGGAAAGCCGACTTGTCGGGAAATTGATTTGCTGGGAAGCCGCGCGAAAGCGCGGCGCGCTCCCTCCCTCCTTGCCGGGGAAGGTTGGGGAGGGGGTATTCAAGAAACGAATTCTGCTCGATTCTGCTCGCGCGCGACCGCGCAGATTCACCCCTCTCCGGCCCACGCGCTGCGCGCGCTCGCCGACCTGCCCCGCAAGGGGGGGAGGTGACGCGCCCGAGATTCCTGCGGGCAATCGAGACATCGAAAGACAATCTCCAGATCAAACGATTCAATCGATACGACAGCAGATAAAAAGAAAGGGCCGCGCAAGCGGCCCTTTCGTATTGAGAACTGCGAAGAACGGATCAGAAATCCATCCCGCCCATGCCGCCGCCGCCCGCCGAAGTCGGCTGTTGCCGACTTCGGATTGTTTGACTCGCCGGGCGGCTTTGGGTGGACGTCAGAAGTCCATCCCACCCATGCCGCCGCCGCCCGGCAGGGCCGGCGCGGGCTTCTCCCTCGGCAGCTCGGCGACCATCGCCTCGGTGGTGACGAGGAGGCCGGCGACCGAGGCTGCGTCCTGCAGCGCCGCGCGCACGACCTTGGCCGGGTCGATGATGCCCTTGTCGACCATGTCGACATAGTCCTCGTTCTGTGCGTCGAAGCCGAAGGTCTCGGACTTGTTGTCCAGGATCTTGCCGACCACGATCGAGCCTTCGACGCCCGCGTTCTCGGCGATCTGCCGGATCGGCGCCTCGAGGGCCTTGAGGACGATGTTGATGCCGGCCTGGACGTCCGAGTTGTCGTTGGAGATGCGGCCGACGGCCTTCTTGGCGCGCAGCAGCGCGACGCCGCCGCCCGGCACGATGCCTTCCTCGACCGCGGCGCGGGTCGCGTTGAGCGCGTCCTCGACCCGGTCCTTCTTCTCCTTCACCTCGATCTCGGTCGCACCGCCGACGCGGATCACCGCGACGCCGCCGGCGAGCTTCGCCAGCCGCTCCTGCAGCTTCTCGCGGTCGTAGTCGGAGGTGGTCTCCTCGATCTGCGCCTTGATCTGGCCGACGCG
>CAYVBN010000722.1:0-2372 GCA_964449645.1 uncultured Hyphomicrobiales bacterium | reverse complement strand
CAGATAAGTTTACGCAACCTGCGCAGGCTCGATTGCGCGCGGTGCGGTGCTGACCCGGGGTCCACCCGAAATGTGCAATTCCCGCGTTCGCCGCGCCATTATTGCTGCGGCGCAATGGAAGCGCGGTGCTGTGCCTGCTCCGGATGCAGGATCAGCTTCTGCACCCGCCAATTGAGGATCTCGGCGACATAGAGCTCATTCTCGCTCGGACACGCGATCTCGTGGATCCAGCCGAACTGCTTGAGCTGCTTGCCCGATTTACCGAGCACCCCGAGCACCTGACCATCCAGATTCATCTTGTAGACGCGCCCCGGAAACGCGTCGGCGACATAAAGCGTCTGGTTGGGCGTGATGCAGAGCGCCCACGGCGCGCCCGGCGCCTGCGGTCCGCCGAGGAACGGATCGGCAAGCTTGTTGCCGATCGCCGGACGCGCGCCCTGGTCGAACGGCACGTCGATCTTCATCTCGCGAAGGAACGTGCCTTCGGGATCGAACACCTGGATGCGGCGATTGCTGCGGTCAGCGATGTAGATGCGGTCCTGGGCGTCGATCGCGATGCTGTGCAGCGTGTTGAACTGCCCGGGCCCGGTGCCGCGCTCGCCCCACGACTTGATCCAATTGCCGTCGCGGTCGAGCTTCGCCACGCGCGAATTCACATAGCCGTCGCTGATGTAGATGTTGCCGGCGCTGTCCCACGCGACGTCGGTCGGTTGGCGGAATCGGCCGTCCTCGTGCTTGGGCGGCGGGCCGCTGCGCTTGTGCGGCTCCGCGTTCTCGTCGGACGCTTCCGGCTTGCGGCCGAACACCATGACCACCCGGCCTTCGGGATTGAACTTGACGATCATGTCCGAGCCCTTGTCGACGGCCCAGATGTTGTCGTCCTTGTCGATGCGCACGACATGCGCGAACGACCAGGCGTAGAGATTGTGGCCGATCTCACGCAGGAACGTGCCGTTGCGATCGAACTCCAGCAACTGCGAAGCGGTGCCGCGGAAGGCATGCCCCATGTTCGGCCCGCCGCGCGAATAGACGAAGATGTGGCCTTTGGAATTGACGGCGACGCCGGTCGCCTCGCCCAGATAGAGATCCGGTGGCAGCTTGATGAGATCGGGAACCGAATCGAAGGGAATCTCCGGCACGGGCTGCTGGGCATAGGCAGCCGGGCTCAAGAGCAGCAGCAATCCTGCGAGCCAATGTTTCATGTGATCCTCCCTCGGCGCGTCCGTCGGACGGTTCGCGCCGCGAGAAGTATAGCGCTTGGCAAGCGCGCGAGGAGCCGGTTCCGGCAGATCAGGAATGCCCAATCTCGTATGGACCGGAGGGATCGGCGAGCGATTGCAGGCGCAGCGCGGCCGCTCGCGCGAAGCTCAGCATCATGCTCTTGCGCGTCGAGGCATGCAGGCGATGCGCGGGCGCCTCACGCACGATCGAGGCGCCGAACGCGTCGGCGACGATGAGGCCTGTCTCTTCGGGAAAGATCTCCTGCGGAACGTCGAGCGCCGTCGCGAAGAACAGACGGTCGCAATGCAACCGGTAATCCGGCCACTTGTGGTCGGCGCGAAAGTCTTCGACCGACGATTTGATTTCGACGATCCAGAATTCGCCGCCGGCGTCGAGCGCCACCAGGTCGGCACGGCGTCCGGACGCGAGCGGCAATTCGCTGACGCAGCAGAATCCGAGCGAGAGCAAGAGCCGCGCCGTCCCGCGAGCCACCGCGAGCGCGGTCGCCGACTGGCGGCCGTCGACCGGAAGCTCGATCGTGGGTTTCAGCAGCGCGCTCATTCGGCGGCCGCCCGTTCGGCCGCGGGCTTTTGGCCCAGACGTTCGGGAAACGCCTGCGCGAGCGCCGCACCGTTAGGAGCAACCACGCCGCGCTCTGTGATCAGCCCGGTGACGAGGCGCGCCGGCGTGACGTCGAACGCATAGTTCGCCACCGGCGATCCGTCGGGGACGATGCGCACCTGCTCGATGCGGCCGTCCCGGGTGCGGCCCGTCATGGTCGCAAGCTCATCGCCGTCGCGCTGCTCGATCGGAATCTCGGCAAGCCCGTCGCGAATGGTGAAATCGATGCTCGGCTATGGCGCGTCGACATAGAACGGCACGCCGTTATCGCGCGCCGCGAGCGCTTTGAGATAGGTCCCGATCTTGTTGCAGACGTCACCCGCCGCGGTAACCCGATCGGTACCGACGATCGCGAGGTCGACGAGCCCATGCTGCATCAGATGCCCGCCGGTGTTGTCGGCGATCACCGTGTGCGGCACGCCATGACGGCCAAGCTCCCAGGCGGTGAGCGAGGCGCCCTGATTGCGCGGACGCGTCTCGTCGACATAGACGTGAACGGGCAGTCCCTTGTCGTGCGCCATGTAGATCGG
>CAYVBN010000721.1:0-4663 GCA_964449645.1 uncultured Hyphomicrobiales bacterium | reverse complement strand
GCATGAAGAAATAGGCGAACGACCACAGCGCCGCCGCGCGCTCCTCGGCGGTGGCCGGCACCGCGCGTTCCGCCCAGCGCCAGAAAGCCGTCATGGAGTGAGCGAGAGCTTCTGCTTGAGTTCGGCCGCGGTCACGCGCTGGCCGTAGCCCGGGCCGCCGCGCTGGAAGCGCCGCGCGTCAGCAAGCTTGCCGACCACCACCGGGTCGAACCCGGCCTCGCGCACCAGGTCGGAGGCGACCCGCACGGCGTCCGGATCGTCGCCGGCGATCGGCACGGCGAGCTTCGGGCCGGCCCGGTGAGCCTCCTGGGCGAAGATCGCGTAGGACATGGTGTTGAAGGCGCGCACCAGCCGGGCGCCGGGGAAGTATTTCTGCGAGGTGACGCCAATGCCGTTGCGCTCGACCTCATCGGCGACGGCGCCGTCGCGGGCCGGAACGGCGTTGCAGGCGTCGAGCATCACCTTGCCCTTGAGCTTCTCCGCATAGTCGCGGCCGATCTGCGGCACCGCCCCATAGGGCACGGCGAGAAAGACAATCTGCCCGAAGGCGATCGCTTCGTCGACAGTGCCGGCGCGGGCGAGCGGGCCGAGGCGCGCGACCATGTCCTTGAGCTCCTCCGGGTGGCGCGAGGAGAACATGACCGGGTGGCCGGCCTTGACCCACAGGCCGCCGATGGTCCCGCCGATATGGCCGGAGCCAATGACCCCGATCGGCGCCTTGGTCTGCGCCGATGCACCGAGCGACGAGAAGGCGGGTTGCAGAGCGAGCGCCCCGAGCGCGGCGAGAAACGCACGGCGTTCACGGTCTGGAGAATCGTGGTCTGGAGAATCGTACTTGGCCATCGGACGACCTCATGTTTGGATCGGCAGGTTATCCCGCCGCCGCGGCGGCGAAACGTCACGCCGCATCACGGTCGTGTGAGCGCGAACGTACGGAAGCGCGCATTGTCTCGGGCGGGTTCATCCGCCTCGCATGTTCGAGCAGCCCAGGAACACAGGTCCATGCGGATCCTTCTCGCAACCCTCCTTCTGGTCCTGGCGACGGCCACCGGCCGCACGGCCGATGTGCCGCGCGTCGCCTTCCTGGGATTCTCTTTGATCAACACCTCGCTCGAGGCGACCACGCCGGCGGAACGCCAGCGCCTTGTCATGCTCGACGATCTCCTCCGGAGCAAAATCGAACAGACGGGTTGCTGCAGGCTGGTGCCGGTTCCGCCGGAGGTTCAGAAGGACATCGCGACGGCTGCGGCGATCACCGACTGCAACGGCTGCGAGCGCGATTATGCGCGCCGCGCTGGCGCCGATTGGGCCGCCTGGGGAACGGTGCAGAAAGTCAGCAACCTGATCCTCAACATCAACCTCTACATGGAGGACGCGCGCAGCGGGAAAATGGAATTCGTCAAGAGTGTCGATATCCGCGGCAACACCGACGAATCCTGGCGGCACGGCCTCGACTACATGCTGCGCAATTATCTGCATGCGCCGCGGTGAATGACGCACGGACGCTCGACCGAACAGGCACCCTCAAACATATTGCAGCCGTCGGAAGCTGCCGCGGAACGTTCACCTCTCTCGGCGGGAGAGGTGATTGGAGTGCGGGGACGACGTCGATTTGAAAGTCGCTCAATCGAACGCCGGCTTTCTCTGCCGCAGGCCTTTGACGGTGGCGCGGCGGCGTTTCGAGTCGAGCCGTCGCTTGCGCGAGGCGAGCGTCGGCCGGGTCGGCCGGCGCGGGACCGGCCGTACGGCCGCTTCGCGAATGAGTTCAAGGAGTCTTTCCAGCGCGTCGGCGCGGTTGCGCTCCTGCGTGCGGTGACGCTGCGCCGTGATGACGAGCACACCCTCGCGCGTCAGCCGCCGGCCGGCCAGCCGTTCGAGCCGTGCACGCACGTCGTCCGGCAACGAGGGCGAGTTGCGCACGTCGAAGCGGAGCTGCACCGCGGTCGCGAGCTTGTTGACGTTCTGCCCGCCGGGCCCGGAGGCGCGCACGAAGCTCTCCATCACCTCGCGCTCGTCGATCGCGATGCTGCGGGTGACGCGGATCATGCCGTTTGCCGTCCTATCCGTTCGATTCGGGCATGATCTTAGCCGAAAACTGGTTTCCACTTTCCGGGATCATGCTGTTCCTTCGCGCATGATCTGATCCGAAAACCGGTACCCACTTTCCGGGATCATGCTTGTTCCTTCGCGCATGATCTGATCCGAAAACCGGTACCCACTTTCCGGGATCATGCTGTTCCTTCGCGCATGATCTGATCCGAAAACCGGGATCCACTTTTCGGGATCATGCTTGTTCCTTCACGCATGATCTGATCCGAAAACCGGGATCCACTTTTCGGGATCATGCGCCGGTCAAATACCGCTTCGCCAGCACCTTGCCCTCCTCGACGGCCGGCTGATCGAACGGATCGACGCCAAGGAGATGGGCGGCGATGATCGTTTCCAGCATGAAATGCATCAGCAGCTCGCCGAGGCTCGCCGCGTCGCGCCGCGGAATATGCAGCGTGCGCACCGGACAGCCGTTCTTCGCCAGCGTCTCGGCCGTGGCGCGGCCGTGGGCCGCGACCAGATCCCCGATGGTCTTGCCGGCCATGCCGGGCTCGCCGGCGCGCGCGATCAGGTCGGCGTCCATGCGCGGCCCGCGGCCGGCCGTCCCGAGGGTGAGGACCGTGAAGAGCTTGTCGCGCGGACCGGCGATGAAGAGCTGAAGCTGGCTGTGCTGGTCGACCGGACCGAGCGCGCCGAGCGGCGTCGTGCCCTTGCCCTCCTTGCCGAGGCTCTCGGCCCAGAGCTGCACATACCAGTGCGTGAAGCGTTCGAGCCGGTCCGCATAGGCCATCAGCACGCTGATCGGCTTCTCGGGCGCAAGCGCGACCGCGAGCGCCGCGCCGAGGCAGGCGGGAATGTCGGCCGGCGGCTTGCCTTCGAGGATCGGCGCCAGCGCGAGCGCCGCGCCGGTCCGTACCGCGGCAATGTCGAGCCCGAGCACGGCCGCCGGCAGCAGCCCCACATTGGTCAGCACGGAAAAACGCCCGCCGACGCCCGGATCGTGGTCGAGCACCGGGACGCCGTGCGCGCCGAGAAGATCGCGCAGGCCGTTGCGCTTGCCCGCCTTCACGGGCTCCGACAGCCCGAGAAAAAGTTCGCCGGCGCGCGGCGCAAGCCCCGCCTCCTTGACGGCCGCGAGCGCCGCCACGGTCTGCATCAGGGTCTCACCGGTCGAGCCGGACTTCGAGATCGCGAGGAAACGCGTCGTCGCGAGCGGCAGGCGCGCGAGCAGCTCGGAGAAAGTTTCCGGGTCGAGATTGTCGACGAAATGCAGGCGCGGCCCCTCGCGCAGCAGCGACAGCCCCGGCACCGCGTGCCCGGCAAGTTGCGCCAGCGTCTGTCCGCCAAGGCTCGAACCGCCGGTGCCGAACACCACGACGTCGCTCGCGCCAGCGGTGAGCCGGCCCGCCGCGGCGGTGATGTCGGCGAGGTCGTCGCGCTTCTCAGGAAGACGCAGCAACGGCAGGCTGCCGTCGGCGTGCCAGGCTCTGAGTTGCGCCACCGCATCGGCGGTGCGGGCAAGCATGTCGGCCAAGTCGGCGGCCTGAACGCCGTGGCGCCCGACGCGCTCGGCCCGCGCAAAATCGATCGATTGAACGAGGGACATCTGGATCTCCGGAGGGAGATTCAGCGTAGATCAGGCCGCCGCGCTAATCCAGAGGCGATGGCGCGCCGTGCAAGCTGGGGCGCACCGTCCCGTTGTGCGCACCCTTGTCGACGCCCGTCTTCACCGCGTCGCCGCCGTCCTTGGCGAGCATGCTCTGCGGCCGGCCCGCCATGGCGACCAGGAGGCGGCCGTCGAGCAGGCGCTTGGCGACGCGTTTCACGTCCTCGAGCGTGACCGCTTCGACGAGGCTGTTGCGCTTCTTGATATAGTCGATGCCGAGATTGTCGCTCTGAATCTGCACGAGCTGATCGGCGATCTTGCTCGACGTGTCGAAGCGGAGCGCAAACGATCCTTCGAGGAAGGATTTCGCCTTCGCGAGCTCCTCCGCGGTCGGGCCGCTCGCAGCCATGCGGCGGACCTCCGTCTCGATCACCTCGAGGGTCTCGTTGGCGCGGTCGGCGCGCGTCGCGGTGCCGCCCATGAACAGCGCCGCGTGCTTGAGCGGCGCGAGCCCGCTGTAGACCGAATAGGCGAGCCCACGCTCTTCGCGCACCTCGCGGTAGAGGCGCGAGGAGAACGAGCCGCCACCGAGGATGTGGTTGAGCACGAAGGCCGCCATGAAATCCGGGTCGTTGCGCCGCAGCCCGGCGCCGCCGAACACCATGACGGTCTGCGGCACGTCGAGGGTGACGCCGACCGTCTCTCCGAGGCCGCGCGGGACGACCGTCGGCACGTCGACGAGCTCCGACCTGGCCGGCAGATCGCCAAATACCTTGTCGACCAGCGCGCCGGCTGCCACCGCATCGATGTTGCCGACGATGCCGATCTTCAGCCGGTCGCGGGCGAGCACGCGGTGCGCATAGGCCCGCAGGTCGTCGGCCGTGATCGTCGGCACCGTTTCGAGCGTTCCGCGCTTCGGCCGCCCGTACGGATGGCCGGCGATGGCCTTCGCCCACCAGCGGTTGCCGGCGTGCTCGTTCGGATTGGTGGTGGCGCGGCGCAGGCCCG
>CAYVBN010000720.1:0-5761 GCA_964449645.1 uncultured Hyphomicrobiales bacterium | reverse complement strand
AGCTGGCCGTAATCGGGCATCGAGGAGACGCTGAAGAGGACGTGATCCTCGGCGACGTAAGCGTGTCCGTCGGCGACGAGACGCTCGATCAGCGTCTTCATCTCGGCGATGTGCTCGGTCGCGCGCGGCTCGACAGTGGGCGGGAGGCAGCCGAGCGCCCTCACGTCCTGCTGAAAGTTGCGGTAGGTCTGTTCGGTCAGCTCACGGATGGAGATCCCGCGTTCGGCCGCGCGCGCATTGATCTTGTCGTCGACGTCGGTGACGTTGCGCACGTAGCGCACATGCTCCGGCCCATAGAGCTGGCGCAAGAGCCGGTAGAGGACGTCGAAAACGATCAACGGCCGCGCATTGCCGATATGGGCGAAGTCGTAGACCGTCGGTCCGCAGACGTACATGCGCACGCATTGCGGGTCGATCGGCTCGAACACCCGCTTCTCGCGCGTCAGCGTATCGTAGAGCTTCAACTGCATGGACGTCCCCGCCTCCGCTGGCCGGGCGTCCACTCGTCTCGACGTGAGAAAAGACGGCCGCAGCCAGCGAGAGTCGCTAGCCGATAATCTCCCGGCAAATGCCGCAAATGGGAAGAAGGCCGTTCATGGGCGGGCAGAATGGGCATGCGCGCCTTCCGCGTCAAGGCCGGAATTGATTGTCCCTGCCTGGCTCGAGCCCCTGCGGTGACCGTCGCGCCACACGTTAATGGAAAACGGCTCTAGGACCTTCGGACGACTTGTCGCGAAGCCCTGACTCGTGACAAGAGCCCGCTCCCGTCCGCCTGTTTCTCGGGGCGACGCAGTTAACGGAGGCTTAACGTTTCGCCCACATTCTCCGCTCGTCCCAGCGCCTGATCCGGCGAAGTATGAGCGGTTTACCGATAAGATCATGCGCCGGTTCATGGAGCTAGAGCGCGGATCGCGCTCTAGGGGCCCTCACCCTCAGCGAGTGTCGTTCATGTGCGTCCGTCTCGCGGCGTTCATCCTGGCTGCCGCCGTCCTCACCCTCGGTCCGGCCCGCGCGGAAAACCGCACCTTCCTCGTCGCCAACAATGCCGATGCCTATGGGATCGACCGGTGCCTGGCCACCGGCGCACGTTGCGGCGCGCCTGTCGCAACGGCCTACTGCCCTGCGCGCGAGTTCCGGCGCGCGGTCTCGTTTCACAAGATCGACCGCGACGCCGTGACGGGGACCGTCTCGGCCGGCGAGAGCTGCCGCGGCGCATGCGAGGAATTCGTGGCCATCGAGTGCATGCGCTGAGGGGCTCCGGCTCTTTTCGCGCCAGACGGCCCTCCCGATAAGCCGCCCTGCCCTCAGTGCGCGCCGTAGCCGATGTCGGCGCGCACCTTGCCGCGGAACACCCAGTAGGACCAGCCGCTGTACGTGAGAATGATCGGCAGCAGCAGCAGCGTGCCGACCAGCAGGAACGCCTGCGAGTTCGGCGAGGCCGCGGCATCCCAGAGGCTGATCTGATACGGCACGATCATCGGCCAGAAGCTGATGGTGAGCCCCAGATAGGAAGCCGCGAACATCAAGAGCGTGGCGATGAAGGGCTGGGCGTCGCCGCCGTGCTCGAACGCCCGCCAGGCCCAGAGGGCAAACAGGGCGGTTGCGGCCGGCACCGGCCACAGGAAAGCGATGTTCGGCCACGACAGCCAGCGCTGCGACACTTCGGGATGCCAGAGCAGCATCAGGATGGTGACGAGCACGATGAACGCGACCACCGCGTAGAGCATGCGGCGGCCCTGGCGGCGCGCCCAGTCGCGCAGCTCGCCCTGCGCCTTGAGCACCAGCCAGCCGGCCCCGAGCAGCCCGTAGCCGAAGACGAGCGCAACCCCGGCGACGAGCGGGAAGGGTTGCACCCAATCGAAGCTCGTGCCGGCAAACACGCGGCCCGAGACCCGGAAGCCTTCGACGAAGCTGCCCAGCATCACGCCCTGGGAAAACGCCGCCAGCACCGAGCCCCCATGAAACGCGGCGTCCCAGAAGCGCCGCGGCACGTCCGGCGCCGAGCGGTACTCGAACGCGACGCCCCGGAACACGAGGCCGACCAGCATGGCGAGGATCGGGAAGTACAAGGCCGGCAGGATCACCGCGAAGGCGAGCGGAAAGGCGGCGAGCAACGCAACCCCGCCGAGCACGAGCCAGGTCTCGTTCCCGTCCCAGATCGGCGCCACGGACTGAATCATCAGGTGGCGATCGTCGTCGTTTCGCGCGTAGAGCGACAGGATGCCGATGCCGAGATCGAACCCGTCCAGCACGACATAGAGGAAGATCCCGATCGCCAGCACGGCGATCCAGATCGGCACGAAATCGAGCGGCATCATTGTGCGGGCTCCCGTGCGCTCTGTGTCACCGCCCCGAGCGGCCGGTTGGACCGCAGCGACGGATCCTCGGTCGTCGGCTCGGCGCTCACCGGACCGGCGCGCATCAGCCGCAGCATGATGATGAGGCCGGCGCCGAAGACGATCACATAGAGGACGATGTAAGCGGCCAGCGAGGCGAGGACGTCATGGCCCGTGAGTGAGGGCGAAACACCGTCGCGCGTCCGCATGAGCCCGTACACCACCCACGGCTGGCGGCCGACTTCCGTCGTGATCCAGCCGGACACCACGGCGAGGAAACCGAGCGGGGACGCCCAGATGCAGAGCAGATGGAATCCCCGCGCCTCATAAAGGCGTCCGCGCCAACGCAGCCAGAGGCTCGCGATCACCAGTGCGAGCATCAGCAGGCCGATGCCCACCATCGCCCGAAACGAGAAGAACACGATGGCGACCGGAGGCCGGTCCTCGGCCGGCCAATCCTTGAGGCCTTTGACCACGCCGTCGAACGAATGGGTCAGATAGAGGCTGCCGATGGCCGGGATGGAAAGCTCGTAGAGATTGGTCTCCGCCTTCTCGTCCGGCCTGGCGAACAGAACGGCGGGCATTCGCGACTGTGTCTCCCAGTTCGCCTCCATGGCGGCGACCTTCGCCGGCTGATACTCGAAGGTGTTGACGCCATGCAGATCGCCCAGAACGATCTGAAGCGGAACCAGCACAGTCACGAGCCACAGCGTCATCGAGAGCATGCGCCGGCTTTCCTCGATGTAGCGGCCATGGCGCAGATGATAGGCGCCGACCGCGATCACCACGAACGCCGTGGTGATGAAGAAGGCATTGACCGTGTGAGTCAGCCGGTACGGTAACGACGGATTGAAGATGATGTCGACCCAGCTCGTCGGCAGGAAGCGGCCGTCGACCACCTGGTAGCCGGTCGGCGTCTGCATCCAACTGTTGACCGCGAGAATCCAGAACGAGGAGAAGAAGGTCCCGAGCGCCACCAGGACGGCGGCGCCGAAATGAGTCCAGGCGGGCACCAGCTTGCGTCCGAACAGAAGCACACCGAGGAAGCCGGATTCGAGAAAGAACGCCGTCAGCCCCTCGTAGGCGAGCGGCGGACCGATGATGTTGGCCGTGGCGTCGGAAAAACGGCTCCAATTGGTGCCGAATTGAAACGGCATGACGACCCCGGACACCACGCCCAACCCGAAAGACACGGCGAAGATCCGCAGCCAGAACTTGGACAGATTCAGATAGACCGGATTTCTGGTCCCCAGATACAGGCCTTCGAGGGTCGCGATGTAGCAGGCGAGCCCGACGGTGAAGGCCGGCAGAAGAATGTGAAGGGCAACCACCCAGCCGAATTGGATGCGCGACAAGAATACGGGATCGAAATCCATGGCCGCTCCCCGGCAGCCCCCCGGCCCGCCTATCATTCCGTGCATTGGCCGAAGTCGCAACCCTGTTTGGACGCCGTGCAGTCCAGTCCAGAGAGCAACGCAGGCCCTGATTGTTCGGCCCGGCCTGACGCAAAGGAACCTATGCGGCGCGCCGTCGTTCCTCACAATCGACCGTGTCGAGATGCAGGAGCGACCGATGCCCCCTCTCCAGCCGTTCTTTCAAGAGCACCCGGACCACCCGGGCAACGCCGATGCGATCGCGCATTGCGTCAATGCCTGCTTCGCCGCACAGACGGCGTGCATCGCCTGCGCCGACGCGTGCCTTGTCGAGCCCGATGTCCAGACGCTCATCGCCTGCATTCGCCTCGACCTCGATTGCGCCGACATCTGCGCCGCCACGGCGTCGATCGCCACCCGTTTCAACAAGATGGGCAATCGGCAGAACCTCGAATCCGTGCTGAGCGCCTGCGTCACGATCTGCCGCACCTGCGCGGAGGAATGCGACACCCACGCCGAGAAGCACGGCCATTGCCGCGTGTGCGCGGAGGCGTGCCTGCTCTGCGCGAAGGCCTGCGCGGACCTGCTCGAAAGCATGCGGGTGGCGGCCTGACGCCGCCATGCAACCGATCAGAGCAGACCGGGAATCCAGCGCTTCACCCGGGCCTCGTAATCGAGATACGGCTTGCCGAACTGCACGCGCAGGCGCGCTTCGTCCGCGCGTACGCGGAGGTCGAACCACACGGCATGGACCGCGAGCAGCGCCAGCGCGAGCCACGACTGGAAGGTCACCACGAGCCCCAGCATGAAGATGAGATGGCCGAGATACATCGGGTTGCGCACGTAGCGATAAGGCCCCTGCGCAACGAGGTGCTGGGGCGGGATGTCGACGCCCGGACCGCCGCCGCCATGGTGCACGCGATAGGCGCCGACGAGCCGATACTGGAGATAGCCCCACACCAGCAGCGGCACGCCCCACGGAACGACGACGAAATCCCCGTCCCTGCGGACAAGCTCGAAGGCGATCACCGCCAGCGGAAACAGCAGGAACGTGCGCACCGGGGTGCGGGCGAGCCAGCGCAGGAGGGTCCGCCGTTTCGGACCTGCGTTCCCGGACGGCGCCTCAGCCTCGATCCCCTTATCGACCATCACCGTATGCCCTTGCCATTGCGCATCCCGTACCGCCGCTCGCCCTGCCCGGCAATCTCCTGGATGAGTTTTTTGAGAATGGCCTCGGCGAATGATTCATAATCCTTGGCCGCGATCATGAACGAGCCCGGACCGCCGATCACGAACTCGAAATAATAGCGGTCGAGATCGGGCTCGATCGACAGGATCGGCAGCCCATTGATGGTCACGCCGGCCCGCACGGCATCGTCGCGCGCGAGCGTCACCGGCCGGCCGCTGGTGTTGGCGCCGTCCCCCGATACATCGATGACCCGCCGCGTACCCTTGAAGCCGCCCTCCGGCAGCAGCGTCATGGCGTAATCAATCGCCCCGCTGATCGACGTGCCGCCGCCGAAGAGCTGGCGCGGCGTGGCCTCGATCGCGGCGGCGAAGGCGGCTGCCGACTCGGCATCGCCGATGCGCGTCCAGGGCAGCACCTGGATCTGCAGCCGCGGCCCGGTCCACTGTACCATGGTGACGGCAATCGCCTGCGCGGCGCCGGAGCGGACGGCGCTGATCACCCGCGGGTTGCGAAAGGCCGCGGCATATCCCTGCTTCTGCAGCTCGAAGCGTGTCTGGTTGACGCTGCCGGACGCATCGACCGCGAGGACGAGCTGGAGATCGACCGCCGTCTCGGCCCGCGCCCCGGGACCGACGGCCAGAACGGCGGCCACGAACCAGATGCCCCATGCGATCAGGCGGCCGGTGCGCCCCCGCGCGGGCCGCCGACACGGCGATGTGATATTCATGCGAGAGTTGCCTCTGCGGCTTGCGAGGCCACGACCAGAAAACGCCGCCACCCTAGCCGACGCAGCGGACGGTGCCAAAGTAACGTTTCGGAGGAAACGGAACCGAAAGCGCGCGAAAGGATTGTACCTTCGCCCT
>CAYVBN010000719.1:0-8694 GCA_964449645.1 uncultured Hyphomicrobiales bacterium | reverse complement strand
CGATGCACCTCGGTCAGCATCGCGTCGGGCTTCGTCTCGGTGAAGAAGCCGCCGCCCTGGATCGGCGGCAGTTGCGCCGGATCGCCGAGCACCAGCAGGGGCACGCCGAACGACATCAGGTCGCGGCCGAGCTCGGCGTCGACCATCGAGCATTCGTCGACCACGATGAGCTTCGCCTTCGAGGCCGGCGCTTCGTCCCACAGTTCGAAGCTCGGCGTCTCCTCGCCGCTGTCGCGCGTGCGATAGATCAGGCTATGAATGGTCGCAGCCCCCGCGCAGCCTTTGCTGCGCATGACGTGCGCGGCCTTGCCGGTGAAGGCGGCGAACAGCACCTTGCCGTCGGCCTCGTCAGCGATGTGGCGGGCGAGCGTCGTCTTGCCGGTGCCGGCATAGCCGAACAGGCGGAAGACCTGCGGCACCCCGCGGGTGCCGGGACCGGCTTTCAGCCAGCGGGAGACGGCAGCGAGCGCTGCATTCTGGTGGGGCGAGAAGACGGGCATGCGTGGGGTAGGTCGACCTCGACTGGCGCAAGACTTAGCCGCTCGCGCGGCGAACTGCGAGCCCGAAGGCGTCCCCTTGCGGCGAGCCGCTTACACTTCGCCGGATCATGCGCTAAGAAGCGCGCAACCAACAAGCCCGTTGGGGGAGGAACGAAATGACGAAGCCGAATTGTCCGGTCATCGCGATCGAGGAGCACTACTGGGACAAGGAATTGACGTCGCAGTACCAGGGTGTCGAATCCTTCCGCGATCCCGACCTGCTCAAGCGGCTCTACGACTTGGGCGAGCTGCGTCTGAAGGAGATGGACGAGGCCGGCATCGACGTCCAGGTGCTCTCGCACGGCGCGCCGTCGACCCAGAAACTGGGTGACAATTCCGCCGTCGAGCTGGCGCGCAAGGTCAACGACCGGCTTGCGGCCGCGGTGGCGGCGCATCCGCAGCGGCTCGCGGCGTTCGCGGCGCTCCCGACCGTCGACCCGAAGGCCGCCGCCGACGAGCTCGAGCGCACCGTCACGAAGCACGGCTTCAAGGGCGCGATGATCCACGGGCTCGCCAACGGGCTGTTTCTCGACGACAAGCGTTTCTGGCCCATCTTCGAGCGCGCCGTCGCGCTCGACGTTCCCATTTATCTGCATCCCGCGGTGCCGCATCCGGCGGTCATGGACGCGTACTACAAGGAGTACGCCAAGGATTTCCCGATGGTGATCCGCGCCGCCTGGGGCTTCACGGTGGAGACGGCGACGCAGGCGATCCGGCTGGTGCTGAGCGGCGTGTTCGACGCCTATCCGGGTCTCAAGATCGTGCTCGGCCATCTGGGCGAGACGCTGCCGTTTCTCGTCTGGCGCGTCGATCAGGCGCTGTCGCGACCGGGACACAAGACGCTGAGCTTCCGCGACGTCTTCTGTCACAACTTCTACATCACGACGAGCGGCAATTTCTCCAACCCCGCGCTGTTGTGCAGCATGATGGAGATGGGCGTCGATCGTATTCTGTTCGCGGTCGACTGGCCCTTCGTCGCCAATCCGCCGGCGATGGAATGGATGAAGACGGCGCCGATCTGCGACGAAGACAAGGCGAAGATCTTCAGCGGCAACGCGAAGAAATTGCTGCGCATGTGAGACGGCTCTCTGCCGCGGGCGGCGTCGGGCGGGCCGGGCGCGGCCCGCTCTTTTTTCAGGTGAACAGAACGTCCGCGGCGAGCGCCAGTCCGGTTACCGGAGCAAGCGCGGAATGCTCGATCGCCGAACCGACCAGAAAGGCGATGCCGAGCAGCGCCAGGAAGGCCAGGAAAAAGAGCACGAACAGAACGATCGAAATGCGCCGCGCGATGGTGGAGACATTGGTCATTCCGAACGCGCCAGCGAGCAGAGAGATGATCAGAAATATGACCGCCCATTTGAACATGACATAACTCCGCCGCAATCGTTAACGGCAAAGCGGCCCTTTCGTTCCCACCTGCCGCAAACCTGCCTGAATTCGACGACACACATCCAGAGCGCGATCCGCTAGGGATTCCGGTTTTGCGTAAGGTCGCGCTCTAACTTATGAACTGCGCATGGTCTTATCGGCGAACCGCTCACACTTCGCCGGATCATGCGCGGGCGGGGACTGGAGAGCAGCGATGATTCGCATCTTCCTTCTGGGCGCCTGTGCGCTGGCGCTCGCTCAACCCGCGTTTGCCCAACGCGCTGGGCATGGGGAACTGGATTCTCTGATCGCCAAACATGCCGCGGCGAATGGATTGCCGGAAGCGCTGGTGCACCGCGTCATCGTGCGCGAAAGCCGTTACAATCCGCGTCTTGTTGGTCGCGGCGGCGCGATGGGCCTCATGCAGATCAAATCTGCGACCGCGCGCGGCATGGGTTACACGGGCTCGGCGTCCGGGTTGCTCGATGCCGAAACGAACCTGACCTATGCGGTGCGTTATCTCGCGGGCGCTTATCGGGCGGCGGGCGGCAATGCCGATCGCGCGGTCTCCTATTATGCGCGCGGCTATCACGATGTCGCCAAAAGGACCGTCGTCAAACAGAGACGTGCGTTGACGGCTGAAACAACGGGCACGGGAAGCGAGCGCGTGGTCGGGGAGAGGACAGTCGCGAAGAAGGAGGCGGCGGCTGTCGCGCTTGTTCCATCGGAGCCGCCGAGCCGCGATTACCCGTACTGAGCAGGGCGCGCCTGACCGTCTACGGCAACGCGCACCCGTCGCGTTCTACCAGGCGTTGAACCAGCGGCCGACGTCATAGGCGAGGGCGCCCAGCGCGCAGGCGGCCAGACCGCTGCCGACAGCTCCGAGCAGAAGTGCGCGGTTCGCTCTCACCAGGGTCGTCTTGTCGAGGACATGGACCATTTTTCGTCCGTCCCTGAAAGTCACCCCACAAAGGCAATGTAGTCATTCGCCTCCGCGCCACCAAGTGAGCTACGTCACAGCAGCGTTGCGCTCTCTGCAACGTGAGCAGGGCGTTACGCGGAATTTATGTGTGGCGCCGCTCGCGCCGTCGCGGAAAACGCTCGGTTTCGCCGTCTGAATTAGCGGCGCGGCTGCGCCGGCACGCCCGGTTTCGAGGTTGCGCGCGCCTGCGCCGCCTGACTGTTGGGCGGCTCACCGAACAGCTCGATGAACGGATTGAACTGCTGCTGTGCGGCCGCAGCTTGCTGCTGCGCCTGCTGGGCGGCGCGCAAGCGACGCAGGCGCCGCAGCCGCGCCTTGCGCTTGGCGAGCGCCGCCGCCTTGCTGGCCTCTGCCGCAGCGGCAGCCTGCACGCCTCCAGTCGTGCCGTTGGCGGAGACGGCCGGGGTCGAAACGGTCGCAACCGTTGGGGGAGCGGGCGATTGCGCTGCCGGTAAGTCCGGCGCCGCGACGGCTGGCGTGGCGCCCGTCGTGTCGTCCGCCGGGAGCGTGGTAGCCGTTGCATCCGCAACGGGAGACGCCTGCGCCGGATCGACTTTCTGTTCGGTCTCCTCCGGGCGCGCATGATCCTGCGCGAAAGCCGCGATCTGCGGCTGAGGATCGTGTGTCGCGGGGGCGCTTCTTTCGGCCGGCTCCTCGGGGCTCGCGGCGGCAGCGGTCGGCGCGGAGAGGGACGCGGCGGCGCCGGCGTCCCTCGCTTCGGCCGCGCCAGCAGGCGGGATGCTTCCCGTGGGGACTTCGGCCGCGGAGGCCTGGTCCTCCGCGCCGCCGGAGGATGGCGGCTGCGGCAAGGCAGACGCCCGCACCTCCGGCCCGACCGACGTTTGCTCGTCCTGAACGGTGGGTTGCGCGGGCGCGGCGAGCGTTTCCGCCGGGCCGGTCATCGCGTCCGGCGCGGAGGCCGGAGCCTCGGGTGTCGCTATCGCCGGAACGGGCTGCGCTGTTTCGGGGATCCGCTGCGGCACGTCGATGATGACGCGTTGATCGGTCGCGACCGCAGCCTGCTTCCAGGGCGATTGCTCGCCCGGTGCAATCTGCAACGGAGTTGCCACGAGATCATGCGCATTGCGCAGTCGGGCCGTGACGCCCATTCCGCACAGCACCAGGACCACGGTGGTCAGAAGTCCGGCGACGACCCAGCGGACGTCGGGAAGCATCGATGCAACGGTCCTCTACGTCTCGCAGCGAGAGACATTCGAGCTTGGACAGCAGCGGCACCGGATGATTGACGCGAGCACCTGACCCGCGCCGACTGCGAATCGCTTATCATGCATAACAGACTCGCGCCTGCGCCGGAATCGCCCGCGCGGATATTTGTCGGCGGCGCCAGCCGGCGCGCCACGCCGCTCGGGCGGGCCACAAACCGGAGGGCTTCGACGGGTCCGGAGGCAAATAGATGCGGGTTTATCAGATGGCCCGAACCGGCCTAGACTGCGGGTCACCGTCAGGTTCGCTGCCGTCCGAGCCGCTCGCGATCAGGCCGCATCCGCGGGTCCGACAGTCTGCCGGCGCCAGTGCACCGGGGCCCGGCAGGAGAAACGTCGTGCGCTGCTGCCGAGGTGCACCGGGCCGCCCATGCCAGTCCTCCACGTCGCCGCCGCCCAGTATCCGATCGACGACCTCGCCGACATCGCCGCCTTCGAGATGAAGCTGTCCCGCTGGGTGGCCGAGGCGGTGGGAGAGGGCGCCGAGCTGCTGGTCTTTCCGGAATACGGGACGATGGAGCTCGCAAGCATCGCGCGCGATAAAGGGTCCGGGCCCGCAGCCGTGATGGCGGCGATCCAGCCGTTCCTGCGCGAAGGGGATGCGCTCCATTCGGTGCTGGCGCGGCGGCATCACGTGCACATCCTGGCGGCGAGCGCGCCGGTGCGCCAGACCGACGGGCGTTTCGTCAACACGGCACGGTTCTTTTCGCCGACCGGCGCCGCCGTGCAGGAAAAGCTCATCATGACGCCGCAGGAGCGCGAGATCCTGGGCGTGAGTCCCGGCCGAGGGCTGCGCGTGTTCGAGACCACGTTCGGCACGGTGGGAGTCGCCATCTGCTACGACGCCGAATTTCCCATCATTCCGCGGGCGCTCGCCGCCGCAGGCGCGCAGGTGCTCCTGGTGCCGGCCTGCTGCGACACGCTCGCCGGCTATCACCGCATACGCACGGCCGCCGCGGCGCGTGCGCTCGAGAACCAATGCTTCACGGTCGTTGCGCCGGCGCTCGGACGGACACCGTGGTCGTCCGGCAGCACCAACGTGGGCGCCGCCGGCATGTTCGCGCCGCCCGATCGCGGTTTCCCGCCCGACGGCGTGATCGCCAACGGAGACCTCAATCGAGCGCGCTGGCTGCACGCCCAGCTCGACCTCGATCTCGTCGCCGAGGTCCGCAGCCGCGGCGAAGTGCTCAATTTCAAGCACTGGGACGAGCAGCCCGGCCTGGTGAACGTGGCCCCGGCCGAAGTGGTGAAGCTGCACTGAGGGACGGCATCGTTTCGCGGCATCGGCGTTGCCGGGGCGGGAGCCGCATGCGTCGGCGCGCTTACGCCTGCTGCGAGCTCAATGCCGCGAGCGTGAATGCGTCCGCCGGGAAAAACGCCTCGATGGCGAGCTCCGACAGCGTGATGTCACGCGGCGTGCCGAACACCATCGACGTGCTGAGAAAGCTGAGCACGCCGGCGTCCGTCGCGATCTGCAGTGGCACGGCGATCTCCGTGGCGTCATCGCCGAGCGAAGGCGTTCGCCGGTCCGAGCTCGGCGCCGGGTAGCTCGAGAGCTCGGACATGAGCGCGGCGAGCACGGGATCGGCACTGTGCGCGAGCTGCCGCCGCAGGCGCGAGAGCAGGTGCTCGCGCCATTCGGGCAGGTTCGCGATCCGGGCGCTCAGGCCGGCGGGATGCAGACTGAGCTTCAGCACGTTCACGGGCGGCGCCAGGAGAGCGGCTTCGCACCCCGCCAGCAGCGGGGGCACGGCCGCATTTGCCGCGACCAACGTCCAGTGGCGGTCGATCGCCACGGCCGGGAACGGCTCGTGGCCCTTGAGCACGCGGTCGATCATCGCGCGCACGGAGCGCAGTGCGGGGTCGTCGAGCGGCCGCTCCGGATAAACCGGCGCATAGCCGGCGGCCAGCAGCAGCACGTTGCGCTCCCGCAGCGGCAGGTCGAGCTGTTCGCCGAGCCGCAGCACCATCTCCCGGCTCGGTTGTGAGCGTCCGGTCTCGATGAAGCTCAAATGCCGCGACGAGATCTCCGCATCGAGCGCGAGATCGAGCTGGCTGACGTGTCGGCGTCGCCGCCATTCACGCAGCAGCGTGCCGAAGGAGGCGCGAGGAGGCGGCGTGCGGTCCATTGTGCGGTCCATGGCGAAACCTAACGCCCGATCGCGGGCCCTTCCATGACCTCCGAGGTAATCGATTTGCCGCGCGGCTTCGGCTCTCCTGCGGCCATCGCCGGGCGCCATGCGGCTGCCCGGCTCGCAAACGGAGGTGCCAATGTCGATGCCCTTTCCTGCCGTGTTCGTCCGCCGCGTGTTGCTGCTCGACGCCGCCACCTGCGTGGGCATGGGCGTTCTGCTCACCGGCTTTTCGTCCGCTCTCGCGCCGGTGCTCGGGTTGTCGGCGGCCCTGCTGTTCTGGGCGGGCCTCCTGCTGATCCCGAGCGCCGCCCTGATGGTCCTCGCCGCGTCCGGCGAGCGGTTCCGGCCGGCCCTCGGCCGGCTCGTCGTGCTTGGAAACGCTGTCTGGGTCGTGGCGAGCTTTGCGGTCCTGCTCGAAACCGAGCCTACGCTTCTCGGCTCGGCATTCGTGATCGCTCAGGCCATCGTGGTGGCCGGCATCGCAGCGCTCGAATGGCGCGGCATCCAGCAGGCCGCGGTTGATCCGCTCGTGCGTGCGTGAGGCGAACGCGAGATCTCCGACAGGAACGGGCGCCGATCCGATCGGCGCCCGCATTTTGCGCAAGGGGTCACATCGACCGCGCTGCGACGATCGCGCTCAGGAAGGACATCAAGGAAACACGAAAAGCTGGTCGCCAGGAGGAGCCGGCTGGGTAAGATACGCACGGGCAGAACAAGAAGATAACCGCCGGCCCGGAAAAGCCCGGCGGAGCGAGCGGGAGGGGTCATGACGACCGCGATCAGTGTCCGCGGTGTCTCGCATCAGTTCGGCGAGATGGGCGAAGCGGCACGCGTCCGCGCGCTCGCCGACACGTCGCTCGATGTGGCACGCGGCGAACTGCTATGCCTGATCGGCCCCTCGGGCTGCGGGAAATCGACGCTACTCAAGGTCATCGGCGGGTTGATCGCGCCGACCACCGGAACCGCGACGGTGTCGGGCAAGCCGGTGCGCGGCCCCATGCCGCGCGACCTCGCCATCGTGTTCCAGGAGAGCGCGCTGTTTCCCTGGAACACGGTGTTCGAGAACGTCGTGCTCGGCATGACGTTTCAGGGCGTTCACAAGGCGGAGCGCAAGGACCGTGCGCGCCGCGCGCTCGAGGCGGTCGGGCTCGCCGAGTTTGCCGACTACTATCCCGGCCAGCTCTCGGGCGGCATGCGCCAACGCGCGGCGCTCGCCCGTGCGCTCAGTCTCGAGACCGACGTTCTGCTCATGGACGAGCCGTTCGGGGCGCTCGATGAGCAGACCCGCATGGTGCTCGGCGAGGATCTCTCGGTGCTGCTGTCGCGCACGCGCAAGACCATCGTGTTCGTCACGCACAGCCTGGGGGAGGCGGTGTTCCTGGCCGACCGGGTGGCGGTGTTCTCCGCGCGCCCCGGCACCATCAAGCAGATCATCACGGTCGACGAGCCGCATCCGCGCAAGTCCTCGTTCATGACGGCGCCGAAATTCCACGCGCTGCGCGACCAGCTCTACGGCCTGCTGCACGACGAGATCCGCAAGGCCATGTCGGACAGCGCACGACCGCATCGCCCCTACGAGGAGGCGCCGGCCGCCGGCGAGGGCAGGGCATGAGCGCGCGTCCGCCCGCGACCGAGGGGCGGTTCTGGAGCCGCTGCGTGCAGATCGCCTTCCTGGCCGCGCTGCTGTCGCTCTGGTTCCTCGCCAGCACCGTCTGGGGCGTCAGCCACATCCTGCTGCCCAATCCGGTCGAGGTGTTCCGTCAGTTCGTCGACGTGATCCGCTCCGGGGAATTCCTGCCCGCCCTTCGGGTCACGCTCTGGGAGCTGGCCGTCGCCTTCGCGATCTCCATGACGTTCGGGATCACGCTCGGGTACCTGATCAGCCGATCGCGTTATCTGGTCCGCGTGTTCGAGCCGCTGTTCGCCGGAATCTATTCGATTCCGATCATCCTGTTCCTCCCGCTCTACGTTCTCCTGCTCGGGCTCGGGCCGGCCTCGAAGATCGCGCTCGGCGCCACCATCAGCTTCTTCCCGATCGTGCTCAACACGATCGCGGGATTCGGCAATGTCGACCGCACGCTCGTCACGGCGGCGCGCTCGATGGGCGCGAGCGACGCGCAGATGTTCCGGCACGTGCTGCTGCCGGCGGCGCTGCCGGTCGTGCTCGCCGGATTGCGCGGGTGCGGCTCGTCGACGGTGATGATCTCCTTGATGCGCCCGGGCCGCGCCGAGAACACCGCCACGCGGTCGGCCAGGAACACGGCCTCGCCGAGCGAATGGGTGACGAACACGATAGTCTTGCGGCTGCGCGCCAGCAGCACCGACAGGTCCTCGCCGAGAATCATGCGGGTCTGCTCATCGAGCGCACCGAACGGCTCATCCATCAGCATGATTTCGGTTTCGAGGCTGAGCGCGCGGGCCAGCGCCGCGCGCTGGCGCATGCCGCC
>CAYVBN010000718.1:0-4392 GCA_964449645.1 uncultured Hyphomicrobiales bacterium | reverse complement strand
CACGATGCCGAAGAACGGCTTGGTCGCGGAGCCCGGCTTGCAGGCGATGGCGCCCGGCAGCGGGGTGATGAGGATGCCGCCGGTCTCGGTCTGCCACCAGGTGTCGACGACCGGGCAGCGTCCGTCGCCGACGACCCGGTGATACCATTCCCACGCTTCCGGATTGATCGGCTCACCGACACTGCCGAGCAGCCGCAGGGAGGCGCGCGATGTCTTCTTCACCGGCCCGTCCCCGGCCTGCATGAGGGCGCGGATGGCGGTCGGCGCGGTATAGAAGATGTTGACCTTGTGCTTGTCGACGATCTCCCAGAAACGCGAGGTCGAGGGATAGTTGGGCACACCCTCGAACATCAGGGTGGTCGCCCCGTTGGCGAGCGGTCCATACACGATGTAGCTGTGGCCCGTGACCCAGCCGACGTCGGCCGTGCACCAGTAGATGTCGTCCTCGTGGTAGTCGAAGACGTAGTGGTGGGTCATGGCCGAATAGAGCACGTAACCGCCGGTCGTATGCAGGACGCCCTTCGGCTTGCCGGTCGATCCGGACGTGTAGAGGATGAACAGCGGATCCTCGGCGCTCATCTCCTCGCACGGGCATTCGGCCGAGACCGTCTTGGCGATCTCGTCGTAATAGATGTCGCGGCCCTGCTTCATGTCGACCGCCGCTCCGGTGTGGCGCACGACGATCATGGTTTCGACGCCGCCGGCTTTCTGCGCCGCTTCGTCCGAGTTCGCCTTGAGGGGAATCTTGCGCCCGCCGCGCACGCCCTCGTCGGCCGTGACCAGAACGCTCGACTTCGCGTCGTCGATGCGGCCGGCGAGCGAATCCGGCGAGAAGCCGCCGAATACGACCGAATGCACCGCGCCGATGCGCGCGCAGGCGAGCATCGCGTAGCAGGCCTCGGGAATCATCGGCAGGTAGATCGTGACGCGGTCGCCCTTCTTGACGCCGCGCGCCTTCAGCACGTTGGCGAAGCGGCAGACTTCCGCGTGCAGCTCGCGGTAGGTGATCCGCTTGTCGTCCTTCGGATCGTCGCCTTCCCAGATGATCGCGACCCGGTCCGCATGCCTGGGGAGGTGGAGGTCGACGCAGTTGTAGGCCGCGTTGAGCGTGCCGTCCTCGAACCATTTGATCGACACGTTGTGCGGGTCGTAGGAGGTATTCTTGACCTTGGTGAAAGGCTTGATCCAGTCGAGCCGCTTGGCCTCCTCGCCCCAGAACCCGTTCGGGTCGGAGATCGAGCGCGCGTACATGTCGCGATATTTGGCTTCGTCCACATAGGCCCGCTTCGCCCAGTCGGCCGGGACGGCGTAGATCTTGTCTCCCATCGTCTGTTCCTCCCGCGGCGCGGATCACTTTCGCGCGCGCATTCGGCACGTTCCTTACGTGTCTCGAGGATCATTATGCGCCGGGCGGCGCGGGAGCGACAAGACGGCCGATGTCACACTTTGGGCGTGGTCGCCCGCCGAAGACCGTGCAGCGCGGCGATCGACGGGGTAGCAGCGCGCCGGCGGAGTGCCGGCGCAGAACCGTTGCGGATATTCGCGAGGCGGCGCGGTCAGGTCGCCGAAACCGGCGCCTGCTGCGGCTGCATCTCGTTCATCTTCTGGCGGTAGAGCGCCACGAAGTCGACCGGGTCGAGCAGCAGCGGCGGGAAGCCGCCGTTACGCACGTTCGCGGCCACGATCTCGCGCGCGAACGGGAAGAGGAGACGCGGACATTCGATCATCACGATCGGCCCGACGTCCTGCTGCGGGATGTTCTGCAGCCGGAACACGCCGGCGAACAGCAGATCGAAGCTGAACAGCAGCGAGCCTGCGGCCTCCGCCCTGCCCTCGAGCTTGAGCTCGACCTCTACGTCGCTCTCGGCGATCGGCTTGGCGTTGACGTTGATCTGGATATTGATGGCCGGCTGCTGATCCTTGGGCATCAGCGACTGCGGCGCGTTCGGATTCTCGAAGGAGAAATCCTTGATGTACTGCGCAAGCACGTTGAGCTGCGGCGGCTGGCCGGGCATCTGGCCAGGGGGTGGACTCGGAGCTTGGCCTCCGCCGTTGGTGGTCGTCGCCATAAGGTTACTTGCTCCCCTGGATCGCCATGCTGGCACGCGTGTCAGCGCATGATCCCGCGACGTGTAAGCGGCTCGCAGAAAAGATCATGCGCACGTTCATGAAAATGAGAGCGCAATCGTCCCCGAACCTGAAGTTCGCGTGAGCACGTGTCTGCGCGCTTCAAAACCGGGGCGCTCGTGCAAAAGCGGTATCGACTTTCGCGGACCGCGCTCTAACACAGGCACACAGGACGGACAAGAATAGCCGCGATCAAGCAGGGCCCGGCCGGCGGCGGTCGGCCAACTCCTTCTCCGGGAGCCGGTCCCACTCGCTGCGGTCGAGGTCGACGACGGAAGTGGGGGTGGGGCGCAAGCCGCCGGTGAACACGCGGCGAACGGTCGCGCCGATCCAGCGCCGAACCGGACGCAGGAGCAGGAGCGCGCCCACGAGGTCCGTCACAAAGCCCGGGATGAGAAGCAGAATCCCGCCGAGCACGGTGAAGAGATCGGCCGCGTGCGTCTCGAAAGTCGCGAATGTCCCGGACGACGCCGCGGTTCTGAACCGGCTCAGCCGTGTCCGCCCGGCCTGCCGCAGCACGATCAGCCCGATAAGCGAGGTCACGAGCATCAATGCGAGGGCCTTTGCGAACCCGAGCGCGGCCGCAACCGCGGCGAATACCGCGAGTTCGAGCACCGGCAATCCCAAGAACCCGACTACGATCCATCGTCCGAGCCGCATTCGGTCGGTTCCTCCGTCGACGTGAAGGTTGGCGCAGCGGCGGGGATCGTCTAAGGTCGCCCGATGGCGCAGCGTCGGGCCGATTGGAGGCGAGCGCCCCTGGACCGGCCAAGTCGGGTGCTTACATAATAACGGCAGAACCCGCTTCAAACACCGCGCGACGGTCGGTCTCGGCACCCCACCTCCCGTCCCTCGGCCAGCGAGAGCATGCGAGACGTGTTCGACATCTACACCATTATTTTTCTCGCGCTGGCGGTGTTTATCTTCCTGCGGCTGCGCAGTGTTTTGGGGCAGCGGACGGGCCGCGAGCGGCCGCCCTACGATCCCTATTCGGCGCGCGACGCGGTGCGCAGCCCGGCCGGCGACAAGGTCGTGGCACTGCCGACCCGCGGCGGCGAGACCGCGACCAAGCCGGCGGAGCCGGTTGATACCGCCGAACGCTGGAAGGGCATCGCCCAGCCGGGCTCGGCCGTGGCCGCCGGCCTCGAGGCGATCGCGGCCGAGGACAAGAGCTTCGAGCCTCAGCATTTCCTTGCCGGCGCGCGCGCCGCCTACGAGATGATCGTCACGGCCTTTGCCGAGGGCGATCGGCGCAATCTCAAGAACCTGCTCTCGCGCGAGGTCTATGACGGATTCGAGGCCGCGATCCGCGAACGCGAAGCGCGCGGCGAGACCGTCGAGACGCGTTTCGTCTCCATCGACACGAGCGACATCACGGCGGCCGAATTGCGCGGGCGCACCGCGCAGGTGACGATCCGCTTCGTGTCGCAGCTCGTCTCCGTGACACGCGACCACCAGGGCAATCCGGTCGACGGCAGCTCGGACCGGGTCACGGAGGTCACCGACGTGTGGACGTTCGCGCGCGACGTCTCGTCGCGCGATCCCAACTGGAAACTGGTCGCGACTGAAGCGGGGCAATGATGGGAGGGGCGGGGGGTGCCGGGGCCTCTCGGTCGGAAGATCGTTCGTAATACTATTCTAGGAATTACGCTGCTGGCGCTGGTGGCGGAGCCGGGGCTTGCCGCCCACAGGCACGGCCACAAGGCCCATCACCGCGGCACGGCGCATTCGGCCGAGAGCGCCGGTCCGATGAAGCTGCCCGATACCCGCATCGAGCCGATCGCCTGGGGCGATCTCGACGGCTGGGCGGACGACGACCACGCGGCCGCCTTCGCGACGTTCCTGCGCAGTTGCCGGGCGCTCGTTCACGGCGGTGTCGCGCCGCGTCCCGCGCGCTCGATGCATGCCGCGCTCGCCGCCATATGCCGGCACGCGCTCTCCGCGCCCACCCTCGATCGCGCGCAGGCGCGGGCGTTCTTCGAAGCGAACTTCCGGCCGCTGCGCATCACCAAGCTCGGGCAATCGGAAGGGTTTCTCACCGGTTACTACGAGCCGATCGCGGAGGGCTCGCGCGTCCGCACCGAGGATTTCACGGTGCCGCTTTACCGGCGGCCGGGCGACCTCGTCACCGCCCGCTCGCGCCGCAAGGGCGAATTCCCCAACAAGGGCGCCGTGCTGCGAAAGGTCGGCAAGCGCAAATTCGTCCCCTATTTCGACCGCGCCGAGATCGAGGACGGCGCGCTCGACGGGCGGCAGCTCGAGATC